>JBBAMO010000131.1:0-3435 GCA_040402495.1 Rhodoluna sp. | reverse complement strand
TAGCAATTGGCTGCGCTGGGTTAGCCAGCGGGCCCAAGAAGTTAAAAGTGGTCGGCTTGGATTTGGATTCAAGTGGAACATGGGCTGGATGAACGACAGCCTTCGCTACATCGAAAAAGACCCGATGTATCGTGCACACCACCACGGCGAACTGACCTTCTCGATGCTCTACGCCTACGACGAAAAGTTTGTACTGCCAATCAGCCACGACGAAGTTGTGCACGGTAAGGGCTCGCTGCTAACCAAGATGCCTGGCGACCGATGGCAGCAGTTGGCCAACGTGCGCGCCTTTATTGCTTACATGTGGTCGCACCCAGGCAAGAAGCTGCTGTTTATGGGCAGCGAGTTTGCGCAGCCATCCGAGTGGAACCTCGAGCACGGTCTCGACTGGTGGATTCTGGAGCAGCCGGCGCACCAAGGCGTGCGCGACATGATTGCCACGCTAAACGCTGTTTACAAGCAAAACCCAGCGATGTGGCAGCTAGACCACGAGCACGCCGGTTTCACCTGGATCGACGGCGGAAACTCAGATGCAAATGCACTGACATTCTTGCGCTGGGATTCGGCCGGCAACCCAATCGCCTGCGTGATCAACTTTGCCGGAAATCCTCACCACAACTTCAGGCTTGGACTTCCGGTTGCTGGCGAGTGGACTGAGATTCTAAACACGGATGCCACGGAGTTTGGCGGTTCGGGCGTTGGCAACTTTGGCGCCATTCAGGCAAATGGCGAAGGATCGCACGGGCAGCAATTCTCGGCGGAAATCACCGTTCCGCCACTTGCCGTGGTTTGGTTCAAGCCAGCTAAGGGCAAAAAGTAGCTCTAGTAAAGAAGTGTTGCTAGGCGCTTTCGCGCTGCAATCAGCACTTCGTCGCCCGGGTCTACCGTTGCGAAAAGTTCAATCAGGTGCTTGCGGAGGGCATCGCGGTTGTCTGGCTGCGCCGCAAATGCATCTAGCAGCGCATCGAATGCAGCGTTGGCGTTTCCAACCGAAGCCATGACATCGGCCCATTCCAAAAGTTGCTCGAGAGCTGCAGGTGGAGTGGTTGGTAACTCGTTTGGATTCTTGCCCTCGGTGCGTTGCAAAAGCTTGACCTGAGCCAATCCAGAGATGGCCAATTCGTCACGTGGGTTCTCGTTTAGTGCTCGAGTGTATGCCGCAATCGCAGCATCGAAGTCGAGGCGGCCAATGGCATCGAAGGCCTCTTGATGCACGGGTGGAAGTTCTGAAACTGCTGCAGGAGCGGCCGGAACTCCATCGGCAACAGCGGTTTTGTTGACACCGTTCTCGCCAGCCACCTTCAGCACCTGATCGAGCACGTTGTTTACCGCGGTGTCATCCTGTTCGCCCTCAAAGAGCGGGACTGGCTGCCCCTTGAGCACCGCGATTAGCGTTGGAGCGCCCTTAACGCCGAAAGCCTGAGAAACTCGCTGTTCCGTCTGAGCATCGACTCGAGCCAAAACTAAACGGCCGGCTCGCACTTCTATGAGTGCTTTCAAACGGGCGCTGAAATCTAGAACCTTTACCGAGTCGGCATGAAACTCGATGACCACGGCAACATCGTTGGAGATAGCCAGCACGTCGCGCAAGTTTTGCTCGGTGCATTCGATAACTAAAGCCTCAACCGGAACCGACTCAGTTGGTGCCGAAGCTGCCGCAACTGGATTTGCCGGCTTGCGCAGACTTGAAAGGTCGTAGCCTCCGTTGAAACTGCTCATTAGAGGCCGGCCACCTGAAGAAGGTGCTGGGTTACGCCAAGCAATCTCACACGTTCGATGTCGCTCAACGCAGGCACATAGAACAGCATCATGTTGCCGTAGGTGGAGCGGATGCCTCGCGTGGAGCCTGCGCTGCCAAGCATTAGCTTCTCGCTGCCCGAAACCGAAACTGCCGAACCCACCTTATTGGGCTTGATGATGTAGCTGTCTTTCATGTAGACGGCCACCAGAGCGCCGCCGCTTGTGGTTGAAAGTGCAATTACTCTGGCGGTTCCCAGTGTGTGCTTGAACTTAATCTTGCCCTTGGTGAGTTTTTCGATCTGAGCCTTCTGGCTAGCCGAAACGTCTTGATAGAACTTGTCTTGCGTCACATTGAATATGCCGGCAGAGGGGCTAGCCGAACCATTGTCGATAACATCGCCATAGGTTTCTGGCACGTTGATCGGCGGAACCTTCAGGTAAACCGAGTCAATCGCAGCTGGAATAGCACCAACTTCTGGAACCGAAACGGCTGGAATTTTGGCGCCAGGCATTAGCTCAACCACATAGTTGACTAGGTACTGTGATCTTGGCGAATCCTGTCGCAAAACCAACATCTGTGGAAGTTTCTTGCTGCTCTTTTCGTCGGTAACCACCATGAAAGACCTAGGCCAGATGGTTGTCGCCGCAGGAAGCGAGAACGTGACAGGCTCGTTCACGATGCGAGGAAGAGCGGCGATTTTGTCCGACTTGCTCTGCAAGAAGTAATGCGCGGCTCTCATGTCGAAAGCTGGTCCAAAAAAGCGGTCCTGAAGCAAAGACTTCTGACGTTTCGCATCTGCGCGATCGGCTGCTTTTACGACGGAGTCGAGAATTCTGGAGATTTGCGAATAAACAAGGGCCGGCGGATCGGCTTGAACCGAACCCTCAGTTGGCGAGGCCGAGGGGTTCGCCTGCGTGCCAGCAGTCGAACAGCCAGCGAGAAGACTGACCACCAAGATGCCAGCAGCGCCATGTGCCACCCTGCGAGCCACCCTGCGTCCGCGTGCAGGTGCCGTGATTTGAGAAGTGCGCCTACGTGTCTTTGGCCCCTGAGGGGCACGTGGAACCTTTCGGCGTGGTCCTCTGCGTCTCTTGTGGTCTCGAATAGCCAGGATGTTCATAACGAAGGCACCGATTAATGTAATGCCGCCGGTTATCAACAAAGTGTTTGATGGGGTTAGGTCGTAATAGATCGGCCATCTTATCAATATTTTGTTTGGAGCGGCCGAAAAACCATCCGAAGCTACCAAGGCAGCAGCTCCATCGATGTTGTCGACAGTGAGAGCCGAAGTTTTGTCTGCTGAGGTTGAGGCTCGCCACAGGTCGCTACCAGCCGGGTTGTTAAGTGGGCCAGTACCAAAAACCGAGTTCACCTCAAGTTTCGACACTTCGTGCTTCGTGGCCACGGCAACATCCGTGTGTGCCGAGTCGGCAACCCAGGCCTTGATGTCTGCCTCACGACCGCTAGCGATGAAGGTCTTGTGCGGCCCTGCGATGGTGATCGTGGGCGTGCCTGCGAAGTTTGAAAGCGTTTCGCTCGGGATAACCACGTAAGGGTTGGTGGCTTCATATTCAACAGCTAAAGAATGGTGTGACGGAGGCGCCCAGATGGTGCGCTGAGCCACGCCGACAAAAAGCAGGGCAAGCGAAAGCAGGAAGAGTCCTATCGCTGCTAACAGTCGCACTTGAATCCAT
>JBBAMO010000130.1:0-3552 GCA_040402495.1 Rhodoluna sp. | reverse complement strand
TATTGTTTCAGAACTTCTAGAACAACTCGCTCGCGACAAAACTTCAAACTTCAAACCAACACTTTTGATTGCTCCTTCGCAAAAAGATGTTGCGGAGTTAGCCAAGTTTGGCTTGCCAGTGCTTGCCGATTTCAGCGATCCAGCGGCCGTTCTCCTTCAAAATGGCGTTGACGCCGTCATTCTGGTTGGCAGCGAGTTTCTCACCAAGCAGCGCTTCAAGGCAATCGCCTGGAACCTTGAGTCTTCGCCAATCGACCTGATCGTGGCCCCTGGCCTGCTAGACGCATCCAGCCCTCGAGTGCACTCGCGCCAGGTTTCGGGTGTTTCGTTTCTAGAGGTAGAAAGCCCAGCCTTCGACGGCTCCCGTTTCGCGTTGAAGCAGTCCTTCGATATCTTGGCTTCCGCGGTTCTGGTCGCTGTCTTCAGCCCTGTTTTTCTGGTGACTGCAATTCTCGTCAAACTCACCGACCGAGGGCCAATCTTCTTTAGGCAAGAGCGCCACGGCCGCAACGGCAAAATCTTCAAGATGATCAAGTTTCGTTCGATGCGAGTGGGTGCCGAAAAACAGCACGAAGAACTCAAGAAGCTTAGCGAAACCGAGTTGGTAAACACCAACATGTTCAAGCTTCCAAACGACCCGCGCGTCACAACGATCGGCAAGTTCATTCGCAAGTATTCGATTGACGAACTGCCACAGCTGTTCAATGTGCTTCGCGGAGAAATGTCATTGGTAGGTCCACGTCCTCCGCTACCAAGCGAGGTGCAGGAGTACGAAACTCACGTTCACCGACGCTTGCTAGTCAAGCCCGGTATCACCGGTATCTGGCAAGTTTCTGGGCGCGCTTCGCTCTCATGGGAAGAAACTGTGCGCCTCGACCTTGACTACGTTGAGAACTGGTCCTTCACCGGCGACCTAGTCATCCTTGGCAAGACGGTCGGCGCCGTTTTCGGCAAGAGCGGCGCTTTTTAGTCCGCGAGCCCGTAGATGCGGTCGCCTGCATCACCCAAACCAGGCACGATGTAGCCCACCTCGTTGAGTTTTTCGTCAAGGGTGCCCAGAACCAGGTGAACCGGCTTTGCATCGAAAGAAGCCTTTACCTTTTCAAGACCTTCAGGTGCTCCAATGAGACAAACGGCAATAACGGATGCTGCTCCGCGCTCAAAGACGTAGTTGATGGAATCAATCAGGGTTCCCCCCGTTGCAAGCATTGGGTCGATGATGATCACCTGGCGTCCAGCGAGATCGTCAGGCAAACGGTTTGCGTAAGTCTCTGGAACTAGTGTTTCTTCGTTTCGCTTGATGCCGAGAAACCCGACCTCGGCTGTTGGAATGATTGCAAGAATGCCGTCTAACATTCCCAGTCCAGCGCGCAGGATCGGTACCACAAGCGGGTAAGGCTTGGCGATTACCCTTCCTTGGGTTGGGGCAACAGGCGTAGTCACGTTCTTAGTTTCTAGAGCCAGTTCTTTGGTCGCTTCGTACGCGAGCAGCGACATGAGTTCGCTAACCAGACTTCTAAACTGCGGGCTTGAAGTCTTTTCGTCTCTAAGGAGAGTGACTTTGTGTTGAACCAGAGGATGTGTCGAAATGGAAATCTTCATGGCAAACTTCTCCTTTAGCTGCGGCCCAATGCCTTTACGTTCCAGCCGTGGCCTTGCCACAACTTCTCATCAACAACTTTACGGGCGAGAATCAAGTTCTTGTGACTTACCAACTTGCCCGCTTCGCTTGGGTCAATCTGGGCATATGAACGCCATTCGGTCGCAATTACGACTAAGTCTGCTTGCGCCAATGCCTCATCTGGAGACACAACGGCATCAAAGTGAGGCAGTTCGCGAACAACGTTTTCGATCGCCATTTCATCCTGAATAACTACGCTTGCGCCAGCATGGTGGAAGCGCTGAGCGATGTCGATTGCGGGGGAGTCACGGATGTCATCAGTGTTTGGTTTGAAAGCTGCACCAAGAACTGCAACGCGCTTTCCGGTCAGGTCACCTACTTGCTGCTTGGCTAATTCGAGAATGCGCTCTTTGCGGCCAACGTTGATGGCTTCAACGCTGCTAAGCAAATTAGCTAGACCAGGTGCCCCGACTTGTTCTGCAATGTGCTTCATCGAACGCGAGTCCTTAGGCAAACAGCCGCCGCCATAACCCAAGCCGTTGTTGAGGAACTTGCGGCCGATGCGGTCATCTAGGCCCAAAGCCTCAGCGATTAGTTCTGTGTTGGCGCCAGTGTTTTCGGCCACTTCTGCAACGGCGTTGATGAACGAAATCTTCGTAGCGAGGAACGCGTTTGCCGAGACCTTCACCAATTCAGCTGTCTGAAAATCGCAAGAAACAACTGGAACACCAAGGTCGATTATTTGCTTGTATCCCTCTAGTACAAGTGCTTCTGCATCTTTGCTTTCGCTACCTAGAACAATGCGATCCGGGCGCATCGTGTCTGCGACCGCGTGCCCTTCGCGCAAGAATTCTGGGTTCCACACCACGTGGCGTTTTGATCCGGTTAGGTTCTCGAGCAAATCGCTTACTCCGCGAGCTGTTCCGATTGGAACAGTGGACTTGCCAACCACTACGGATTTTGGAGACATAAATTGGGCTAGTTTGCTTGCGGCATCGAACACATAAGAGGTGTCTGCCTGCTCACCTTGGGCACTCTGCGGAGTGCCCACACAAATGAAGTGAAGCTGTGCCTGTTTGGATTCTTCTGGGTGCTCGTTATGGAACGTTATTCGACCCGATTCAATTGCTTCTAACAACACCAGGTCAAGGTTAGGTTCATAGAATGGCAATTCACCACGCTTGAGAAGATCTACGCGAGCCGACGAACTTTCAACTGCCAATACGTGGTGCCCATACTTGGCCATCACGGCCGCATGAACAAGCCCAAGTCTGCCAAGGCCAATAACTGAAATAAGCAAAGTGCAATCCCCTTGTCCAAACGCATCGCATAAGTTTAGGTTCTAGTCTAGAAGAGTTAGTGAGTGTGAAAATGCGAGACGAACAGTATTTCGACCAAGTGCAGGGCGCGCTGTCTCTTGGCAGGCGCGCCGCAGACATCAACGGCGACGTGCCGGTTGGCGCCATCCTTGTTGACGACGAGGGCGTTGCCCTGGCAGCTGGCGCAAATGAGCGCGAGGCCACGGGTGATTCAACTGCGCACGCCGAGATTGTTGCCATCCGCGAAGCATCGGTGAAGCGTGGCAACTGGAACCTTGAAGACCTGACGCTTGTAGTGACACTTGAGCCGTGCGTGATGTGCGCAGGTGCCATTCGCGCTGCCCGCATCAAGCGAGTTGTTTTTGGAGCATGGGATGAGTTGGCTGGCGCATCTGGCTCGGTTTACGACATTCTTCGCGATCCGCGATTGGGCAAACCTGTTGAGGTTATCGGGGGAGTGTTAGAAGAGGAGTGCTCAAAAGTGCTCACCGACTTTTTTAAAAGCAAGCGCTCCTAAAAGCCCAAGTGTCACCGCATAGATAGATGTAGTAGTCTGTTTGACGGTGACGTGTCCGAGCGGCCGAAGGTGCAACTCTCGAAAAGTTGTGTGCG
>JBBAMO010000129.1:0-3557 GCA_040402495.1 Rhodoluna sp. | reverse complement strand
AACACGTTCTGAGAATCTTCAATGTGATGACCGGTTGCGGGCTTGCCAAGGCAGACGACCAAGGCCCTTCGTGGCCAATCAGAAGAATGTCGTAGTCCTCTTTTGCAAAGCGCTGAACTTCGCGGTGAACCTTGGTTACCAGCGGGCAGGTGGCGTCGATGGTGTTCAGGTTTCTGGCCACGGCGTCGGCGACAACCATCGGTGAAACACCGTGAGCCGAGAAAACTAGAACGCTGCCTTCTGGCACTTCGTCTAGTTCGTTTACAAAAATTGCACCGCGCTTTTCGAGAGACTGAACCACGTGCTTGTTGTGCACAATCTCTTTGCGAATGTAAACCGGAGCGCCATAGTGGTCTAGGGCTTTCTCGACAGCAATAACGGCGCGGTCAACTCCTGCGCAATATCCGCGCGGAGATGCAAGCAGAACGGTCTTTTCAGAAGTTGCTTGTCCCATGTGGGCGTTATCCTTTATCTCGGTTACCCGTCAATTGTAAACGGGAGTAAGGGTTCTTATGACTGAGCGGGATGGCGCAAATCCTGAGGCTGCGTCGGTAAACACCGATGCCCTGCCGCCTAGTCGTAATTCGTCGGAATCCGACCCTTGGCCGCTGGCCCGACTTTCGCAAAACCTCAAGGACTACATCGCTCGTTTGGGTTCAGTTTGGGTAGAGGGCGAGATCGCTCAATACAACGCCAAAGGCACGTCGCTATTCCTCGACCTCAAAGACGTAACCCAAGAGGCGCGCATTTCTTGTCATTCTTGGAACCCGGCAAACCTTCCACGCGACCTTGCCGTTGGCGACCGCGTTGTCGCCCAGCTTAAGCCAGAGTTTTGGCCAAAGTCTGGAAAGCTCACCATGGCGCTGGTCAGCATTCGCAAGGTTGGGCTTGGCGACCTACTCGAACGCCTCGAACGCCTCAAGCAGGCACTTATTGCCGAGGGTCTGACTTCTCTTGAGCGCAAGCAACCGCTACCGTTTTTACCAAACCGTATTGGTCTGATCACTGGCGAAAAGTCCGACGCCGAAAAAGACGTTTTGCAGAATGTTGCCCGCCGTTGGCCAGAGGCACAGTTTCGTGTAATCAACACCAAGGTTCAGGGCGACTCGGCTGCCCCCGAAATCATCGCAGCCATCAAGGCACTGGATGCCGACCCAGAGGTAGACGTCATCATCATCGCTCGCGGTGGTGGAGCGGCCATGGAACTTCTGGTTTTCAGCGACGAAGCACTGGTGCGCACTGCCGCTGCCGCCAAAACTCCGATCATCTCGGCCATCGGTCACGAGAACGACTCACCACTTCTCGACCTGGTTGCCGACGTTCGTGCATCAACACCAACCGACGCAGCCAAAAAGGTTGTTCCAGATGTCGTCGAAGAGCGCCACTGGATTGCCACCACACTCAGCCGAATCACCATGCGAATCGACAACTATGTTTTGTCGCAGACCGATTTGATTGCCCAGCTTCGTAGCCGCCCAATGCTGGCAAACCCATACGCTTTCATCGACGACAAAGACACCG
Organism: Rhodoluna sp.; assembly: GCA_040402495.1. Lineage (GTDB taxonomy): Bacteria > Actinomycetota > Actinomycetes > Actinomycetales > Microbacteriaceae > Rhodoluna. Next base: position 2,036 of record JBBAMO010000129.1, on the reverse strand, counting down.
ATTTGCTGCGCGAACGCACCGACCTTCGCGATGTCATTGCACTCACGCTCGAGCGCGCTGGCAGCGACATCGCAGCAAAAAAGCAAATGCTGCGCTCGCTTAGCCCGCAAAGCACACTCGACCGCGGTTACTCGGTGGTGCGCGATGCTACTAGCGCCGTGCTCGCCGATGCATCCAAGGTGAAAACGGGCACAGTTTTGAAAATACGCCTTGCCAAGGGCGAAATAGAAGCAACTTCCAAGTAGTTACAAAAAGCAGGAGAACAAAATGGCCGAGAAGAACACCAACGCAGACATCGCAGAGATGAGCTACGAACAGGCTCGCGACGAACTGAGCAAGGTTTTGGGCGAACTCGAGCAGGGCGCAGTAACTCTTGAGCAGAGCATGACACTGTGGGAGCGCGGCGAGGCTCTTGCCGCCAAGTGTGAAGAGTGGCTCAGCGGCGCTCGTGCACGACTAGACGCAGCTCTCAAAGAAAAGAAGTAATGAGCGAAGACGCAGCAGCAAAACGTCGTGCCCGCCAAACGGTAACCAACCTGGTTTTGGCTCTTGGCGCGAGCGTGGCCATCGTTGTTGGCTTGGTACTTATTGTTCCTCGCAGCGAAACCAGCCTCATTCAAAAGGTCGACTACGTTTCGATCGCCAACGATGCAGCCGCTGCCACCAATCTTCCGGTCTTAATTCCGCGTGTTCCACAAGACTGGTGGTGCAACTCAGCCCGTTGGATCTCACAGCCTGGCGACGGAACCAAAGCAGCCTGGTACGCCGGGTTTGTTGGCCCCGAAAACGAATACATCGGCTTCACCCAGGCCTATGGAACAAATGAGACCTGGCTTGCTCTGAAACTTTCCGGCCTGCAGAACACCGGCACGGTGGGCGACACGAAACTCAGCTGGCAACTCTGGACATCCCCAGAGAAGCACGTGCCGGCAAAGTCGAAGGACTACATGCTGGTGGCAACCGTGGGAACCGACACCCTGATGGTTTACGGAACTGCAAGTGAATCTGAGATGAAATCTTTCGCCACCAAGATCGGCAACAAGGTTTATTCGCTGTACCCTTTGACTAACTAAGGAGAAGATCAGATGTCTAGACCTCAAACTCCTGCCCAGGCTTGGAAAGCCATGGTCGACGGAAACGCTCGCTTTGTAAACGACGACCGCGCCCACCCCAACCAAGATGTCGACCGACGCGAGTCAATCGCCGCAGGTCAGGTTCCATTCGCTGCTCTTTTCGGTTGTGCCGACTCCCGCCTAAGTGCAGAAATCATCTTCGATGTAGGTCTTGGCGATCTTTTTGTTGTTCGCAACGCTGGCCAGGTAATCGCCGAAACAATTCTTGGTTCGCTTGAATACGCGGTCGAGGTTTTGAAGGTTCCGCTCATTTTGGTGCTCGGGCACGACGAGTGCGGAGCCATTCGCGCTGCGATCGACTCCACCGAAGGCAAGCTAGCCGCCAAGGGCCGCTACATTCAGCACATCGTGGCCGCCATCCAGCCAACCGTCACTTCGGCTAACGCTGCCGGCACGCCTGGCATCGACGATGTCACCGCGCTTCACATCAAAGACACCATCGACGACATAACCACGAAGTCGAAGGTCATCGCAGATGCTGTGGCAGCGGGTAAATTAGCAGTTGTAGGCGCTAACTATCGCCTTGTTGCTGGCGAGGTTCACCCAATCACCGTGGTGGGCAACGTCGAGTAATCGACCAAATTTATATCCGCACCGAAGGGTTTGCAAGTGGAATATCGCATCGAACACGACACCATGGGCGAAGTTAAAGTTCCAGTCAACGCTCTCTACCGTGCACAAACCCAACGAGCGGTCGAGAACTTTCCGATCTCTGGCACCACGCTAGAGCGCGAGCACATCGCAGCGCTTGCCCGCATCAAAAAGGCGGCTGCCCTTGCCAACAAAGCGCTCGGTGTTCTTGATGGTTCAATCGCAGACGCAATCTCAAAGGCTGCCGATCAGGTTGCCTCAGGTGCCCACGACGGCGAATTTCCGGTAGACATCTTCCAGACGGGCTCCGGC
>JBBAMO010000128.1:0-3557 GCA_040402495.1 Rhodoluna sp. | reverse complement strand
TTACCACCCAGCCAGTGGTCAAGATCTTGGACGCCGACGGCAACACTCGCACCGGCGCAACCGACAACGTGGAGGCCGTTATTACCGGCCCAACCATGGGCGGCACCACCAGCGTTGCTGCCGTTGCCGGTGTAACAACCTTTACCAACCTCAAGCTCACTGGCACCGCCGGCAGCTACACGATTACCTATCGTTTGGCTGCAGACACAACGATTTCTGGCACGCAGGCCATCGCCCTCGCCGCCGGTGCCGCAACCAAGCTGACCTTAACCACCTCGGCAGCAGGCTTTGTAAACCGCACCGCGTTTAGCACTCAGCCGATTGTTGCCGTGCAAGACGCCGACGGCAACACGGTTCTCGACTCAACCGCTTCGATTTCGGTGGCTTCTTCAACTGGCAACGGAGCTGTGCTCAGCGGCACCAGCCCAATCGCAGCAACTGCTGGTGTTTCGACCTTCTCTGGACTGAAGCTCACCGGTTTGGTCGGCGATTACACGCTCACCTTCTCGGCTACCGGCCTCACCGATGCCACCCAGACCATCACTCTCACACCTGCTGCGGCAACCAAGCTAGGCATTAACCGTTCGGCTGCTGGTGCTGTAAACAACGTTGCGTTCACAACGCAGCCAAAGGTGCAGGTGCTCGACATCGATGGCAACGTCGTGACATCGTCGACTGCTTCGATTGGTGTCGCCGTTGTTGAAACTGGCGCAACGTTGGCCGACCTGCGACAGCAACATCACGGTAAAGATGAGGTCGCGCCTTCTTATGGGCGAGCTCTACTTTAGCCAGATCGCCATGAGCGACATCAGCAATAACTGCAAGTCGAAGTACATGGACATTTACTTCACCGATGCCAACGGCGCAGAGCTAGCCCAAGCGCTGAACAAGGCCGTGACTGGGTCGACACTGAGTTTGCTTTGGTCTGAGTTCTCAGATTCAGAGTTGCTGTCCACCACGATTGCCCGCGTGGTTATCTCGCTACACGACTAATCGCCGTGGCTGAGCAGGGCTATTAGCGAACTCTCAATGTCAAGGTCGATCGGGCGAATCTCCACGATGGCCGAGGCCCCACTCGCACAAGCATCCGCGTTTGCAGTGGCCGAAGCCGATGCTCGAATCTGCACGAAGAACGAACCCTCGCCGCCAATCGTTAACCCCTGAGCTCGAGATGCCGTGAACGATGCGGTAGATGCCTGCACATTCGCGGTGGTACCAGCCAGAGCGAACTTGCTGCCAACCCAATCTGCTGTCACGGATGCTCCCGACTTCTGGCCAAAGGTCAAAGTGGGTGAACCAGAAAGCGCTGTGCCCTGAGCATCTGCAACCTGGGCGAGACACACGGCAGCGTTGGCAGCACCATCGAGTTCAAAAGTTGGAAACTCTGCCGAGGCGCTGCGCGGATCGACCAAAACTACCTGCGGAGCCACGATGGTGACGGAGCCACCAGCCACCACGGTGACCGTGATTCTTGATGTGCGATTGACTCCACCCCGAGAAATCTTGTAATCAACGAAGTATTGGCCGACAGTGTTCGAGGTGAGGGTAATCACCGGGGCGGCTGAAAGTGTCGAGACTCCAACACCCGAATAAACGTAAGTGTCGACCACGCTTACATCGCCCGGGTAGGTGTATCCCGAGATTTGCGAGTTGGCAAGCGGGTTGTACTCGGTGGCGGTGTTGACGGTAATGGTCACAGCCTGGGGGCAGGCCACCAAGCTCGACGATGCCGCGGCGGCATCGGTGTTGGCACACGTGAGGTTTACGGTGTCGGTGGTAACCGCGGTTTCGGTAGCCGATCTTGTTGGCACCTCGATTGAGACGGAGACCGTATCGAATTCAAACCCTGTGCCATAAAAGTGCACTTTGTCGAATCCAGAAGGAAGGCGCAGGTGAACAAAAGCAAATAGTTCACCTGCCACTGCATAGTTTAGGTTTGGGTTTCCGCAGTAGGAGTTTGGACATCCGCCCAAGTTGGCAACAAGGTCGGCGGCAGTAAAGGTAGCGAGCACGTTGTCGGAGGCATCAAGCAGTTGAACGTTGTTGTTGGAGTTACCCGCCGACCACCAAAAACCTATGTAGCACTCGGTTGTCGGAAGGGTCAGCACGGTGTCCACACCGGTTGGAAAGTTTCCAGTTCCTCCAGATCCACCGATTTCTCCAGCAGGGCCTATATAAGTTTGCCCGCTGATAACCCCAACTGCGGTCTGCCCACCATTCCACCAACCTTGTGGAAACGAGTCGAAGGTTTCGGTGACCATTGTGTTTGAAGTGAGGTCGGTGGTGTCAACGCCAGGGGCTGCATAAGAAACATCGAGGCGCGTGGATGCACCGGCGGCTGCGCAGCCCGAAGTATTGCTGATTGCAAAGCTGCTCAGGGCCGAGGTGGATGGGTCGGCCTCGCAAGATGCCTCGGTGTCGTAGCCGCAGTATTCGATCACGTAATCGGTTGTACCGATGTGGTTTGGTGTGTCTACGCTAAATCCGTTTGGGTAGGTGGCAGATCCCATTGCCCAGTCTCCCGAAGTTAGGTCGTTCCAGCCGGGCGTGCAAAAATATCCGGAATTGCCGTAGAGGCTTTGCGGTGTGGCATCCGAGTTGTTACCAACTCCGCCGTTGCGAGCGCACCAGTTGATAATGAGTCCATCTTCGCCCTCAGTATTGTTGCCGTTGTAGTTATCAGGCTGCGGGCTGTAAACACCATCGCCTGGCTTGCTGCCCGTGCCATCCCAGTTGCCGGTGTTTGTACGATTGCCGTTTGACCAACGCACGTAATAATTGTTGTCTGCCCACTGACCATTGGACTGCTGCTGCGATTGCGTGCAAACCCCCCGCACGCCGCGATTGTTGCAATAATTCGGTGCTCCATCAGGAGCCCCATAGTCGGGGCCCCAGAAAGTTGCGCCTTCGTAGTTGGACTCAATCCCAGTGGTTGAGGTGAAGTCTGTGGTGTTGGGTCGAACAACCAAAAAATCGTTATTCGAATCTGTCACACGATTACCATTTTGATCTAAGAGGTAGATGTTGTTGTTTGACTCCGGTTCGTTGTCATTTGTGAAGTACTCCGTTCCAGAGGAATCAATAAGAACGGGATGCACCCAAACAACCAGGTAACCCCACCAGGCTGCTGTCAGATCGCAACGAACCGTTGAGCCGTATGGGGTTGAATCGATTTCTGGCCCGATGTTTGCATCGTTGAAATCGATCCAGGCCTGAGTCGGATTGTTTTGATACTGCGTGCAGTAGCTGCCGCTTGGCTCACTCGAATAGTTAAGAGCAACGTGATAGCCAGTGGTTGGGTCGTCTACAAGCTGGCCATCTTGATCGCGCATCAAAACGGCATAGTTTGTGTAACTGTAAGCATCCGCACCAAACCGTATGTATTTCGAATAGCCGTCGTCAATCAGGAGATTTCCTAGAGGGTCGGTTGCTCTAGTGACACTGTGCATGAGTGAGTCGCCACCAAACTTCAGCGCTTCGGGGCCATCAACCCATTTCCAGGTTCCCTCAGCAGAGCAACGACCGTCCAGATAACTTGCTTGAATGCAAACAGGTCA
>JBBAMO010000127.1:0-3582 GCA_040402495.1 Rhodoluna sp. | reverse complement strand
GTGGCTGCCGACGCTGATGCAAGAGTTTCAGTAAGTGGCCGCACCGGTCTGGTTGAAGGCAACAACACGGTCACCATTTCGGTAACTGCTGCCGACGGCACCGTTCGCACCTATTCGGTCACCGTCTGCGTGACCCCACTAAGCCGCGACGCATCGCTTGCATCAATCGTGGTCAACGGCCAACTAGTTGCTGTGGGAAGCATCGTTGATGTTGCAGCCCGCACCGGTTCGGTCACCGTGGTTGCCACCGCCACCGATGCCGCCGCGACCGCAGCCGTTACCGGCAGCACCGGTCTTCGCACCGGCCTAAACCTTGTTACCGTCACCGTAACCTCGGCCTTCGGTAACACCGCTACCTACACCTTCGAGGTTCGCGTTGCAGCCCTAAACAACAACACCGACCTCGCAGTGTTCACCATCAATGGCACCCCGGTTGCCGACCAGAGCCTAATCAATGTGGCTTACGGCACCACCTCGGTAGCCGTAACCGCTTCGGCCAGCGCTGCTACCAGCAACGTCTCGGTTGCTGGTCGTAACAACTTGCACGCCGGCGACAACACCGTCACCGTTTCGGTCACCGCTGAAGTGCGGTTATCGGCCCAGAAACCCTCATCACCGACAGCATCGTGGGCGCGAACGCATCTGTGGTTAAGTCACACGTGACCACTTCAAGAATTGGCGAAGATGCACACGTGGGGCCTTTTGCCTACCTGCGCGCAGGAACCGACCTAGGAGCCGACGGAAAAATCGGCGCATTTGTTGAAACCAAAAATGCCAAGATTGGCGCTGGCAGCAAGGTTCCGCACCTGTCATACGTTGGCGACGCAGAAATCGGTGTTGGTTCAAACATCGGCGCGGGCACCATTTTTGCCAACTACGACGGCGTCAACAAGCACCGCAGCACCATCGGCTCGCATGTTAGAACCGGCTCGCACAACGTGTTCGTTGCCCCCATTACTATTGGAGATGGAGCCTATACGGCTGCCGGAACCGTGGTTCGAAAAGATGTAGCAGCAGAGACCACCCTGACAGAACTGTTGCCGCCAACAGCGATGCGATACCGCCAGGTAGAAGCTGGAAAATGAGCTTGCTGGTAGGCAGTTTCAGTCTCAACAGGCTGATCAACCCTGGCAAGAAGATCACTGCCGAACCTACCCAAAGGTGCCACCCGATGCCAACTAGGGGCGCAATCATGTAGCAAAGCACTGCGTATTTGAAGAACAGCGAGACCCATTCCTGAGTCACCGAGCCTTCGACAATAGACGTCGGGTTTATCTTCTCCATGCGGGCTGTGAACAGGCCAGCAGCGACTTCTTCGAGGGCGACACGGATCATCGCAAGCAAGGCAACCAATGATGCGATGGCAACCGCGTAGTCGGTGAGCGCAAGAGTAACTTGAGCGAGGCTGCCCACGGTCTTCACGAGAGTAATGGTGGTCAAGGCAGAGATGAATCCGAGGATTGCAAGATCGGCAACGCGCTCCCACACATCCATCACAGACGACATGCGTGGTCGGCGAATCTTGCGGAAAGTAGTGGAAAGAATAATAGGTGCAAAGCCGAGCATTGCGAGGGTAAGTAGGTAACGTCCAACACCAGCATCCTGCCAACCGAAGTTAGCAAGCGACAACGCCACAACAACTGCCACGCCGGCAACACCGGCCAGAGCGTCTAGTGCACCAAGAGCGATTACGAGTGTGAACAAACCAACATTGAGCGCGTTGTACATGTCAATTGCCGAACCGTCTACTGCCATTGCGCCGAAGAACATGGAAAGCAGAACAGGAACAATCGACAGGCTACCGGCAACGGCACGAAGATAAGCGCCGTCGTTCACGATCTTGGCAGCAACAGGTGAGAATGGGCTTAGTTTTACAGCCAGGTTGAAACCAAGCATGTCTGCAAAGGTCATGAACTTCAATTTCCAAATGGCGAGCTTGTCACCCCACGACACTAGGTCGTCGGTGTAGTCGTCCAGGAATCCTTCTAGGCTTCCGTATCCAGAATCATCATCCCCACCCGACCCGGATGAGTCAGAGCTTGAAGACTTGGCGTTTGAATCCGTAGATCCTCCTCGTGAGCCACCACCAGAGCCACCGCCAGAGCCACCGCCAGAGCCGCCAGAGCCGCCAGATGAACCACCGCTAGGCGAGCCACCGGTGCGAGCTCCACCACCCGCAGAACCTGTTCCGCCACCGGATGCAGCACCGCCTGTTGCAGGGGCAGCGGGAGCAGTGGGTGCGGAAGGAATCGTGGTGGCTCCGCCAAGCATCGATGATGCCGTAACGGCGCTGCTAGCAGAGGCAATACTTGCCGCCGCAGCTGCAGCAGTGGAAACCAACGCAAGCGAAGACACAACTGTTGCTACTTCTTGGCTCTTGCTAGTGGCGACCTCCTGGCTTACAAGCGTCGAGGGGTCGATGCCCATCTTCTCGTAGAAGGTGTTGTCATCGGTGAGAGCTGCGATTTCTTCAGATGCGCTCGGCTCTGCCTCTTGAGGAGGAGTCTCAAGCAAATTGGACGCCGTGATTTCGAAGTAAGTCTTTTTAACCAGAGTCTTACCGTTAGGGAATGTAGAAATCAGCTCGATGTGATGCCAACCTGGCTCGATGTCGGTCGGCATTTTCAGGTTGGCCTCAATGATGCCGTCGCTCGTAACTTTGCCCTTGGCAAGCTGTCGAACAACAGAGTGCAGGTTTACCTCATAATCAGCATTCGGGGCGGCACCCTGGCTTTCAACCTGGACTCCAGCGCCATCCACGGTTTTTCCAACTTCAGCCTTGAGGATAATTTTCACTGGGGGTTCACCAATTACGAACACCTGTGAAGTTCGGTCTGAGTTAGGAGTTCCGTTCAAAGCCGCGATGGTCACATTGAATGAGCCCAGTTCAATCGCTGTACCACTCACCTCACCAGTTTTGGTGTTGAGGTTGATTCCATCTGGAAGAGCGCCGTCAACAATGGCGAAGGTTGGTTTTGGATAGCCCGTGGCGTCGATTTGAGTCTTGTATTTAACTCCCATTAGACCGTCGGGGAAGTTCTTGTCGGTAATCTTCGTCGACTCTTCGATGGTGAGTGATTTCGACACGCTGGCCTTGCCGAAGGTGTTGCTTGCTGTGATGGTGAACGGGTAGATGCCCGGAGTGGTTGGTGTGCCGCTGATAGCGCCGGTTTTGGCGTTGAGCTCTAGGCCATCCGGCAGATCGCCCTTAGACAACTTGTAGGTTGCCAACTCCCAAGCATCGAAGGTAATAGCATCCTTGAAACTCGCTCCAACCAAACCCTTAGGTGCCAGGTCGAGATCCGATGCAATCGGCGCAGCGTTCACATCGATAGTAGTTTCGGCAAAGTCGATGAATCCAAGCGAGTTGGTGGCACGGATGGTAAATGCGTAATGACCCATCTGTGTTGACACACCGCTTAGAGCGCCGGTTATCGGGTCGAGTGCGATTCCTGGAGGAAGGTCACCTGAGGCCAACGAGAATGTTGCCGCTGGGTACACTTTTACGCTGACGGCATCGCTGAAGGCGTCGCCAAGTTTTGTGGCACCTATGACGGTGGCATCGTCGACCACAGTTAGCTG
>JBBAMO010000126.1:0-3584 GCA_040402495.1 Rhodoluna sp. | reverse complement strand
TGACACCTAACACCCCATGTTCGCTAGTGGCTTTGTGCTTTCTGCCACAAAAACCGGCTGGCAGGTTGGCTGCCTTGTCGAAGTTGGTGAGAATGCGGTTGCGAACTTCAACTGCCTCTTCGATGTTCTTCAGACCGATGGCCTGTTCGGCAACGCCTGGAATTGGGAAGGTGCGTGAAACGGCACCGGCAGTTACAACCACGATGTCGTACTTAAACTTCTGAGGGCCCTTGACTCCCGCATACTCGATGGTTGCGGTCTTCTTCTTGTGGTCGATGTTGGTTACTTTGCCGTTAACCACGTTGGTCTTGCGAAGGTGACGACGGTGCGAAACAACTGCATGGCGTGCCTCGATGGAACCGGCAACTACCTCAGGAAGGAATGGCTGGTAGGTCATGTAAGGCAGTGGGTCAACAAGGGTTACCTCGGCCTCACCCTTACCAAGAAACTTTTCTAGCTTCCATGCGGTGTAGAAACCGGCGTAACCGCCACCGACAACGAGAATCTTTGGCGCAGCAGCGCCCTTTGTGATTGAAGACATGAGACTAATTTACTACTTTCCCTTTATGGATTTGTTACATCGGTGTCGACCGAGCAGACGCAACGGTCGGGGCTCCAGGTGCAGAGCTCAAGAGCAATGTCGCCTACCGGATTCACACCCGGTCCGGCAGCGAGCGAGTGTCCTGCAAGAGCATGCAGGCACTTGACTCGCACTGGCATTCCACCGGCAGAGATGCCTTCGATCTCAGGTACAACACCCGTGGCTTTTTCTAGCTCAGCCCGATCGGCTAAATATGACTCATGAGCCGCAAGATACTTCGCGGCAAAATCCTTGTCGGTTGCCAGGCGTTCCTGAAGTTCGGCCATCACGCCTGCGGCTTCCAAAGTAGACAGAGCTGCGGTAGCCCCCGGGTGAGTCATGTAATAAGTGGTTGGAAACGGTGTGCCATCGGTGAGTCTTGGAGCGGTCTGCACCACTACGGGCTTGCCACAAACGCATCGAGCCGCAACGGCCACGATGTCGCGCGCTGGGCGACCCAACTGCTTCGAAACTACAAGAATGTCGTGCTCGGTAACTGGCGTGAGCGGCACTAGTTGGCAGCCTTCTTAGCTACTGGCTCTTCGATTCCTGCGCGAACCACAGTTTCTACCAAGGCATCAACCCAGTTGTTGTTGGTGGTGTGCACCGACGACGAAATTTGCGCGTTGTTGTTGCGGGCAGCGATCATGGCGCCAACTGTGCCCGAGGTGTCACTCTGGTCTACGCCGTTCGCATCCATGACTAGGTACGACACTTCACCAGGCATTACGTAGTAGAGGCGGTCGCGAGCCTGAGCGCGAATGTAAACCGGGTCTTCCCAACGCTTGCGTTCGACAGACATATCTTTTACGTCTTGCTTGGCTTGCTCAACCTGGGCTCGCATGTCTGAGATTGCCTGTTGCGTTGTGATCAGCACTTGCAACTGCGGCGCAATAGACACCACAGCAATCACCAAAATCACGGCAAAAGTAATTGAACGTGCGTCAAGTTTGAGGCCGCGCATGAGTTCTTCGCGCGATGCAGATGCCGAAGGCATCCGAGTTGGTCGCACTCGGCCTTTTGCGGGGCGTTGTGGTTTCATCTCGGATGCCTTTGGCTTTAGCTTTTTGGTTTACTAGCCGTTGTAGCGAGGAAACGCTGCGCGACCTGCGTAAACAGCAGCATCGGCAAGCTCTTCTTCGATGCGAAGCAGCTGGTTGTACTTTGCAACACGCTCCGAACGAGCAGGTGCACCGGTCTTGATCTGGCCTGCGTTGGTTGCAACGGCTAGGTCGGCGATGAAGGTGTCTTCGGTCTCGCCCGAACGGTGCGAAATGATTGCCTTCATACCGTCGCGCTGAGCCAACGAAACTGCGTCCAAAGTCTCGGTCAAGGTGCCGATTTGGTTAACCTTCACCAAGATGGCGTTGCCAGCCTTGAGGTCGATGCCCTTCTGGAGGCGAGCAGGGTTTGTCACGTAAAGGTCGTCGCCAACAAGCTGAACTTTGGTGCCAAGTTCGGCAGTCATCTTGGTCCAGGCAGCCCAGTCATCCTCGGCAAGTGGATCTTCGATCGAAACAAGTGGGTACTTCGCAACCAGGTCGGCGTAGTAGGCGATCATTTCGTCGCTGCTGCGCTGCTGACCCTCGAAGGTGTACTTCTTGGTCTCTTCTGAGTAGAACTCGGTTGCTGCAACATCTAGGGCTAGAGCAATCTGTGTGCCCAACTTGTAGCCGGCCTTCTCGATTGCCTCAGAGATTAGGTCTAGAGCTGCTGCGTTGGTTGGAAGCTCTGGAGCAAATCCGCCCTCGTCGCCCAGACCGGTGCTCATGTTCTTGCTGTGTAGCAAGCCCTTCAGCACGTGGTAAACCTCAACGCCCCAACGAATCGCTTCGCTGAAGGTTTCGGCACCTAGAGGAACAATCATGAACTCCTGGATGTCCACGCCGGTGTCGGCGTGAGCTCCACCATTGATGATGTTCATCAGTGGCACAGGAAGCACGTGAGCGTTTGGGCCACCTAGGTAGCGGTATAGAGGCTGACCGGTCGACTCGGCAGCGGCGCGAGCGTTGGCAAGTGAAACACCAAGGATGGCGTTTGCGCCTAGACGGCTCTTGTTGTCGGTGCCGTCAACGGTGATGAGTGCTGCGTCGACCAGACGCTGGTCTTGTGAGTCGAAACCAACCAGGGCTTCGTCAATCTCGGTGACTACGGCCTGCACTGCGTTCTGAACACCCTTGCCCGAGTAACGAGCCTTGTCGCCGTCGCGGCTTTCGTGTGCTTCGAAAGCGCCGGTTGATGCGCCAGATGGCACGGCTGCGCGACCGAAAGAGTCATCTTCTAGAAGTACTTCTACTTCGATGGTTGGGTTTCCGCGGCTGTCAAGAATCTCGCGAGCGCCTACGGCTTCAATAATGGACAAGGTTTTCTCCTATGCAATGTTGCTTATTTTTGTGGCGCCAAATCGGGCGCAGAAAACGTCTTTGTAGTGCTTCTAGTCTAGCGATTTAGGCTAGCGGGCGAAGGTTAAGGTCTTCGAAACGCAGGGTTTCTTCGCTAACCGTCGCGAAGCGGTCGAAGCCATTTTCGGCAAGCGACTCAAGCAGCAGGTTTAGCTTCTTTGGTCGGTTTTCAAGCCTCACCGAGTTGCCCTGCGCGATGAGCTCAGTCTGTCGGGCAACGGCATTGGCGAGAGTGCGGGGCTCGTTGTTTTCGAGAACCAAAACGATGCCGCCAATGAAGTTCTTTAGGGCAGCGGCCTCCACGAGGTCGACCACTCTCTCGAAACCGATTGAGATTCCAACTGCCGGAACATCGGTGCCAAGCCACTTGCCAACCATGCCGTCGTAGCGGCCACCGCCACCAATCGACGAACCAGACTCAGGGTGCTCAATCTCAAAAATCGCGCCAGTGTAGTAACCCATGCCGCGAACCAGAGTTGGGTCAAAACGCAGGCGGCCGGCAAATTGTGATTCGACAGCTGCGAACAGCGTCATCAACTCAACCGGCACCTCAAGGTCGCCAACGATGCCCGCCAACCAGGTTGCGGCGGCCGCGGCAACAT
>JBBAMO010000125.1:0-3597 GCA_040402495.1 Rhodoluna sp. | reverse complement strand
ACCAGCTCGTCAATCTGCAACGAGCCAAAAATGCGTTGGTCGACAAATCTGAACTCAAGTTGTTCGCCCCTTGGCGTTTCTACAAAAATGATGATGCGAGTGAGTTTGTCTGCCTCTGCGCCAAAGTCGCGAATCAGCATCTGACCGCTCATTCCGAGGTGACCAACCAAAGCGAGGTTTGCGCCAGGCTTGCCAGCTATCTCGAGAGGCATCCACAAAAACTTGCCTCGACGAACCACGCCAAGAATTCGCGCATCAGCAAGAGTCTTCACAAAGTCTTTTGGCCCGGCGATGTGGCGCTTTAGGCTGCGCTCATCCAAGATTTCAATCGCACGGATGCTTGCGCCAGGCAGGTGATCGCTGAGCCCAAGTCGAACGGTTTCAACTTCGGGTAACTCGGGCATTAGTTTGCTCCGAATGCCTTCAAGGCGTTTGCCGCTGCCAGGGCTTCGGCCGCTTTGCGGCTACGAGCGGAACCGGTTGCAACCACATCGCCCAGGGTGACGGTGGACTGAAAGTCGCGGTCGTGATCTGGGCCAACAAAAGTGTTTTCGTAGTGCGGCTGCCCAAGATTCTTAGCCTGAGCGATCTCTTGCAACTGAGTCTTCGGATCGCTGTTCTCAAGCAATCCCAAGTGGTCGTCGAGCATCGGAAAAACATAGCGCTCTACGATGGCCGCAGCCGCAGGCAGGCCAGCATCCAGGTAAACCGCTCCGAGGATGGCTTCAACAGCATCCGCGATGAGGTTGGCTTTGGTTCGTCCGCCAGAAGATTCTTCGCCCTTGCCAAGCACGAGATACTCGCCAAGCCCAAGCTCGATGCCCACCTCGGCGAGCGCCTTTGCAGACACAACGCCGTTCTTGATTTTGGTGAGTTCGCCTTCGGCGAGATCTGGAAACTTTTCTACGATGTGCGATGTAACAACAAAACCCAACACCGAATCCCCGAGAAACTCGAGTCGTTCGTTGTTGGGTGCGTTGTCGTGCTCGTATGAGTACGAGCGGTGAGTTAGGGCTTGCTGTAACAGCGTTGGGTCAATCGTCACGCCAAGGCGCTGCGAAAAAACCTCAAGCCCCATGCTCAAGATTTAAGCGTCTGCGACCTTGCGGCCCTTGTATTCAAGGAACTGCACGTTGCCAGCTGCATCTTCAACTGCGCGAGCGCGGTGAGGCATGCTGTACACGGTCTTGCCGTTTACTACGGTCTTCACCAGAGTAACCTCGGCAGCCTTCCACTGCGAACGGCGCGAGTGGGTGCGTGAACGGGAGAGGCGTCTTTTAGGTACTGGCATTTCTAGTCTTCCTTAAGCTTCTGGAGTGCACTCCACCTCGAGTCAATCGGGGCTTCGTGTACGTGTTGCGATTGGTTCAACATCTTCTCGCCACAAGTTGGACACAGACCTAAACAGTCTTCATCGCATACAGGTTGGAAAGGGAGACTCAGAACTACCGCGTCTCGGATAACTTGTTCAAGGTCGATTTGCTCGGCTTGAACGGTGAAGTCATCTTCGCTCGTTCCAGAATAAGCGAAAAGTTCCTGAAAATCCACCTCAAGATCGCCCTTTATCGGGTCGAGGCACCTTCCGCACTCCCCGTGAGCTTCGCCAAACACCGCTCCGGTCACATAAATACCCTCGTGAACCGACTCCATTTGCACGTCAATCTCGAGTTTTGCCTCCGCCGGCACACCGATGGCGTAGTTGCCAAGACGCTCGTCGAAGGTGACATCCATCTGATGCTTACGCATGGTGCCCGGGCGATTCATCAGGTCGTGAACCGGAATTTTGTACTGGTTGCTCTTCATCGCTGGGTCTCCGGGTTGCTGGCTAGCCACTCGGCTACGGCATTTGGTACATAAAGTTTGACGTTACCCTTTAGCGCTGCCACCTGACGCACCAAAGTCGACGAAATGTGCGAAAACTCTGGGCTGGCTGCCAAAACATGGTTTCAATGCCGGTTAGGTCGCGGTTTACCGTGGCCATCGGGGTTTCGTAATCAAGATCTGCTGAGTTGCGAACACCCTTGATGATCAGATTTGCGTCTAGTTCTTCGCAACGATCGGCAAGCAAACCCTCAGGCAAATGGTCGATAAAAATCTGTCTGTCTTCGATGCCCGCATCAAAAAATACCTGCTTAATCAGTTGCGCGCGCACGCCAGCATCGGTGTTGGTGGTCTTGTGCGGGTTGTGAACCACAAGGATGGTGAGCTTGTCGACAAGTTTTGAGGCGCGAGCAACCACATCAAGGTGGCCAAGCGTAAATGGGTCGAATGAACCCGGATACACCGCGTGAATAGTCATTTGTCTAGGTTACCCGACTATGACTTGGCTAGGTTGGCCTGTCTTTGGTCATCGATGCGTGCCAGCGCTGCTGCCAGGTTTGGGTTTTTCTCCAGCGTTGGGTCGCCTTCGAGCAACTTGCCCACCACATCGCGGCAGTGCTGAATCAGGTGGCTGTCTTGAACCACGCGCAAGAGTTTGAGCGAAGATCGCCCGCCAGATTGGCTCGCCCCCAGCACATCGCCCTCTCGGCGAAGTTCGAGGTCGATTTCGCTGAGTTTGAAACCATCCAATGTCGATGCCACGGCGTTGACACGTTCGAGCGAGAGTGAAAGATCTTCGGCTCCGGTGAGCAGCAGGCAAAGCCCTGGCAGGCCACCACGACCCACGCGACCTCGCAACTGGTGCAGCTGCGAGATCCCGAAGCGCTCGGCGTCTAGCACCACCATGACCGTTGCGTTAGGAACATCCACGCCTACTTCGATAACTGTTGTCGAAACAAGCACATCTATCTCTTTGCCCAGGAAACGCGCCATGGTTTCGGCCTTTTGTTCACTGGTCATTCGGCCATGCAAAACATTGATGTTGAGGCCCTTGAGGTTCGGGTTCTTTCGAAGAGCTTCGGTAACCGAAACCGCAGCGGCCAACTTTGGCTTCTCCGGCTTGAGAGCATCCTTGTCGTCGAGCTCGAGAGCATCATCGTCTTGCAGTGTGCCGCCCGATTTGGTGAACTCTTCGCCAGAGTCGTCTTCGTCGATGCGAGGGCAAACCACGAATGCCTGTCGGCCTCCTGCAACCTCTTCGGCAATACGGCTCCAGACGCGCGCGACGAGGTTTGGCTGGCTGAGTTGCACCACGTGACTCTTGATCTCTTTGCGACCCGCAGGCAGCTCGGTGAGGGTAGATACGTCTAGGTCGCCGAACACGGTGACAGCCAGCGTGCGAGGAATCGGTGTTGCGGTCATGGTTAGCACGTGCGGCGGCAACTTGCCCTTGAGGCGCAGCGCTTCTCGCTGCTCGACACCGAATCTGTGCTGTTCGTCAACCACGATGAGGCCGAGGTCTAGAAACTCAACGCGGTCGGCAATCAGCGCGTGGGTGCCGATAACCAGCTGCGCTTTGCCGCTGACAATATGAAGCAGCGAACGCTTGCGGTCGGCAACACTCATCTGGCCGGTAAGCAGGGTGAGCTCAACCTTTTTAGTGAGGTCTTCTCCAAGCGTGCGAGCGATTGAGGCAAAGTGTTGCGATGCGAGCACTTCGGCAATCGATTCACGAACATCGTCGACACCTAGACCGGTTGCGATTAGCTCGGCGCG
>JBBAMO010000124.1:0-3611 GCA_040402495.1 Rhodoluna sp. | reverse complement strand
TCAACTCTTACCTTCACGTGACTGGCGAGCAGGCTCTTGCTGTCGCAGCGGATGTAGACCGTCGACGTGCCTCTGGCGAATCGCTGCCAGGTCTTGCTGGTGTGCCGATTGCCGTAAAAGATAACCTCACCACCACGGATGCTCCGACCACAGCTGGTTCGAAGATTCTCGAGGGTTGGGTTCCTCAGTACGACGCAACCGTTGTTACCAAGCTGCGCAACCAGTTGATGCCAATTCTTGGCAAGACCAACTTGGACGAGTTTGCAATGGGTTCATCGACCGAGTTCTCTGCTTACGGACCAAGCCGCAACCCTTGGGACATCGAGCGAATCCCCGGTGGTTCGGGCGGTGGCTCTTCTTCGGCTGTTGCTTCGTTTGCTGCTCCGCTGGCTATCGGTAGCGATACCGGTGGTTCGATTCGTTTTCCGGCTGCAGTAACAGGCACCGTGGGTCACAAGCCAACCTATGGCGCAGTTAGCCGTTACGGTTTGATCGCTCTGGCCTCTTCGCTAGACCAGATTGGCCCTGTATCGCGCAACGTGCTCGATGCTGCTCTGTTGCAAGACGTTATCGCTGGCCACGACAAGCACGACAGCACATCGTTGCCAGAGGCGCTCGGCTCAATGGCCGACGCCGCTCGCAATGGCTCGGTGAAGGGTCTGCGCTTCGGTGTTATCAAGCAGCTTTCTGGCGAAGGTTTCCAGCCGGGTGTAAAGGCCCGTTTCGACGAAAGCCTGGCGCTTTTGGCTGCCAATGGTGCCGAAATAGTTGAGGTTGACTGCCCGTCGTTTGAGTACGCAATCGCTGCCTACTACCTGATCTTGCCTGCCGAGGCTTCAAGCAACCTTGCCAAGTTCGACAGTGTTCGTTTTGGAATGCGCGTTAGCCCAGCGGAAAATGCCACCATCGAGCGAGTAATGGCCGCCACCCGTGAGGCCGGCTTTGGCCCAGAGGTGAAGCGCCGCATCATCCTAGGAACCTACGCACTTTCGAGTGGCTTCTACGATGCCTACTACGGCTCGGCTCAGAAGGTTCGCACCCTGATTCAGCGCGACTTCGATGCTGCGTTTGCCAAGGCCGATGTACTCATCTCGCCAACTGCGCCAACCACGGCGTTCAAGTTTGGTGAGAAGGTCGACGACCCACTGGCCATGTACCTAAACGACGTGGCAACCATCCCTGCGAACCTTGCTGGCACGCCTGGTATGGCAATTCCTAACGGTCTAGCCGACGAAGACGGCCTGCCGAGCGGCTTGCAGTTGCTAGCGCCTGCACGCGCCGATGCTCTCCTCTACCAAGTTGGAGCGGCACTCGAGGCTCTGCACGAGGGTGTTTGGGGCAAGCGCATGATGGATTTCGCTCCCGACCTGAAGGTAGGTGCTTAGCAAATGGCTAAAGACGAATTGATGAACTACGAGCAAGCGCTCGAGAAGTTCGAAGTTGTAATCGGTCTTGAGGTTCACGTTGAGTTGAACACTAAAACCAAGATGTTCTGCGGCTGCCGCAACGACTTTGGCGATGAGCCAAACACCAACGTATGCCCGATCTGCATCGGCCTTCCAGGATCGTTGCCTGCTGTAAACAAGCGTGCCGTTGAGTCTTCGATTGCAATCGGACTTTCGCTCGGTTGCTCGATTGCTCCAACCGGTCGCTTTGCTCGCAAGAACTACTTCTACCCAGACTTAGCCAAGAACTTTCAGACCTCGCAGTTTGACGAGCCGATCGCATTCGAGGGCGCTCTAGACGTTGAGGTTCCGAGCGGCAAGGTGTTCACCGTAAACATCGAGCGCGCTCACATGGAAGAAGACGCCGGCAAGTTGACCCACATCGGTGGCAACACCGGCCGCATTCAGGGCGCAGAGTATTCGCTAGTCGACTACAACCGCGCTGGTGTGCCACTGGTCGAAATCGTCACCAAGCCCGTCTACGGCGCCGGTGCAGAGGCACCTGAGCTAGCCGCGGCCTATGTGCGCAGCATCCGTGAAATTGTGAAGGCGCTTGGAGTTTCCGACGCCCGCATGGAGCGCGGAAATGTGCGTTGCGATGCAAACGTTTCGCTTCGCCCGCACGGCGAGCCAAAGCTTGGCACGCGCACCGAGACCAAGAACGTCAACTCTCTCCGTTCGATTGAGCGCGCCGTTCGTTACGAGATTCAGCGTCAGGCTGCCATCTTGGCCAAGGGCGGCACAATCACCCAAGAGACCCGCCACTGGCACGAAGACAAGGGGTCGACCTCATCTGGCCGACCAAAGTCCGACGCCGACGACTACCGCTACTTTCCAGAGCCAGACCTGGTTCCGGTTAAGCCTTCGCACGAACTGATTGAGTCGATCAGGGCAACACTGCCTGAAAACCCAGCAGATCGTCGCAAGCGCCTGCAGTCCGAGTGGGCTTTTGCCGACCTCGAATTCCGCGATGTTGTAAACGCCGGGCTCATGGATCAGATTGAAGAGACCATTGCCGCTGGCGCTCAGCCTCAGGCTGCTCGCAAGTGGTGGACCGGTGAACTTGCACGTTTGGCAAACGCCGACGGCAAGGATGTAGCCGACCTCGAGGTTTCTCCTGCACACATCGCCGAGCTTGCTCAGTTGGTTGAAGCCGGAAAGATCAACGACCGCATTGGTCGCGACGTTTTGACCGCGGTGCTTGCTGGCGAAGGTTCGCCTTCGGAGATTGTTGCAGCCAAAGGGCTAGAAGTTGTCTCCGACGATGGCGCGCTGCTTGCCGCTATCGACGAAGCTCTCGCTTCGCAGCCAGATGTCATCGACGCCATCCGTGAGGGCCGCATGCAGGCCGCTGGGGCGGTTATCGGTGCCGTTATGAAGGCGATGAAGGGTCAGGCCGACGCCGCACGTGTGCGCGAACTGCTGATTCAACGCGCTGGTGAGTAATGTTTGCCGCTCAGTTCATCTTTAAGCCTGGCGTCTACGACGCTCGGTTTCACGAACTGGACGCTAGCATCGATGCATTCGCGCTGACACTAGAGGGCTTTCTAGGTTTGGAGCGCTGGCAGTCTGCCGATGGCAAGATCAAGAACAGCATTTATTACTTTGCCGACATGGAGACCGTGAGGGTGTTCTCGCGCTTTGAAGACCACAAAACCGCCAAGGCCGAGTATGCCAAGTGGTACGAGGGCTATCAGGTAGTGATTAGCGAAGTGAAAGCAACCTACGGTGATGGAAACATCCCGAGCATTGCCTCTAATAAACAGGCATAGCCTGCGCTAGAAACAGAAAAAGGGTTACCGCGAAGGTAACCCTTTATTTCTTGGGGTGAGTAACGGGACTTGAACCCGCGGCCCCCTGGACCACAACCAGGTGCTCTACCAGCTGAGCTATACCCACCAAGTGTTGAAACAACTTAGCAAGTGTATCAGGAGATTAGTTGCCCTTGGCCGTGACTTTTTCGGCTGCCAACTGCGCTTCGGCCGAAGAAGGACCAGGAAGTGGCACAAAGACGGTTTCGCGGTAGTAGCGCAGCTCGTTGATTGACTCGAGGATGTCAGCAAGCGCGCGGTGGTCGCCGCCCTTCTTTGGCATCTGAAAGTAAACCCGAGGTCGGCATAAACCTTGTAGCCGGCGCGATTGAACATTGCGGCCACGTCGTCCCAG
>JBBAMO010000123.1:0-3625 GCA_040402495.1 Rhodoluna sp. | reverse complement strand
AACCGGCGTTGTGAGGCAGTTTGGCTGCCTTAAGGCCGTGGATGTGGCTCACGTAGAGATTCCGGTGCGATTGACACAGGCGCAGTGCCTGTTTACACCTCACTCGACCCCAACGTGTGCTCGGTAGACGCAGGCGGCGTGGTCACCTGGGATGCCGACCTAACCGTGCTACCAAAGGTTGAAACCGACTTCCACTGCCGTGTATCTGTGTCGCATCCTGGAGACACAACCCACGATGCTGCGCCAGCGCAAACCATAACCTTGGATGCTGTGCACGTTGAGCCACCTGCCCCAGACGGTGGAATCGCCAAAGACCCAAGTCAGGTTGCAAACATCCCAGCGAAGGGTGGTTCGACTCCGATGAAGGGTGGAAACTCTTTCGCCGTGAAGGTAGACACCAAGAAAAAGACTGTGACTGTGCAGCCTATTTCTAAGGGACGCTGGATTGGACCAATCTACGCAGACATCAAGATTTCTTGGACTCCCGCTGCAACAGGCGTCGAAGAGACTCAAATCTGTGCTCGCAACTACTTCGGAATTGCAGTGGTCGACCCTAAGACCAAGAAAATTATCACTCCTGCTCTAGGTGGAGATCCGCTAATCGTTCCTGAAAAGGCAAAGAATGCCAAGGAAGTTAGCGCACTCATCAAGACCTACCAGTTGATGAAGGGCAAGTTCGCAACCACGACAACGGTAAAAGGCAAAAAAGTTACCTCGCCTGGATACCTCGACTACAAGTACTTCAACGGCCAGGCCACCTGTGTTCTAAACGCAAAGGCCTACGCCGCTTGGAAGGCTGGAGTGAAAATCAAGGCCACCGCCACGGTTACTCGTGACCGTCGCTGGCCAACCACCTACGCTCGCTACAAGTCTTACGACTGGAAGAACAAGAGCAACAACGGCATCATCTACCCGACCGTAGTGGAGTGGGTAATCAACATCGGCTAAGTGCCACGACTGCCCCTAGGTAACGAGCAGCCACAAAAGGTTGATTCGAGCCGAGGGGTAGTCTTTTAACCATGCAAACCATGACTTTTGAGCACTTCAATGCCGAAGATGCTCACGCACTCGGTGAGGCCATGCGAGCGGAAGCCATGGCCAACAACCTGCCGATTGTTATCGACATCCGTGCAGGAGAAACTCCTTTATACGCGGTGATGTTGCCCGGTGCAACAGCAGAGAACTTCGACTGGGCCCGCCGCAAGCGCAACCTCGCTCTTCTGACCAAACAAGACACCTGGAGCCACGGGCAAAGACGCCTAGAGGGGCAGGACATCCTCGATGAACTTGGGCTGGCAGAACGCGACTACGCCTCGCATGGCGGATGCATCCCGGTGTTTTTGGCTGATAGTGTTCTTGTCGCAACGGTGACTGTGTCTGGGCTTCCTCAGAAAGAAGACCACGATTTGGCACTGAAGCACTTACATAATCTATGGAACATCCAGCAGAAAGCCATCTAGTGATTCAAACCACCACAACTCAGTGGTCCAAGATACGTTATCTATCTCTAGCGAGGGCTTTCAGTCTTTTGGGCACCGAACTGACCATGTTTACTTTGGTGTTTCGCGAAAAAGACCAGGGGCCGCTTGCCGTAGCTTTGCTCTTTATTGTCGGTACAGTGCCGATGATTATTTTTGCTCCCTGGGCTGGCACCATCGCCGACCGCGTAAGCACCAAAGTTGCCGTTCCAATCTTCTCTGTCATTGCAGGCCTTGCAGTTTTGGCGCAGACCCTTCCGCTTCAAAACTGGGCAATATTCTCGCTTCTATTTCTGGCGAACACTTGCGCGTCGGTTGTAGGGCCTAGTTGGTCGAAGCTGATTCCCGTTTTAGCGACACCTGAAGATACCGGTCGGGCTATGGGTGTCGTGCAGACATACTTCTCGGTTGCAGGCCTTATCGGCCCTTCGATTGCCGGTCTCTTGGTGAAACAAACTGGATACTTTTGGACTTTTGTAATCGACGGTTTGGCCACCATCTTTATTGCAGTGATTCCATTCCTGCTCAACATCAATCACGAACCCGAAGAACTCAAGGCCGGCGAGAAAACCGACGTGGCCGAAGGTTTCAAGTTCTTGATGAGGAATGCACTCTTGCGCTCGCTAGTCATCATGATTTTTGCACTGGTTCTCTGCATAAGCATCGTGAATGTTGGCGATGTGTTCTTGATGACCGACATCCTTGGAGCCGACGCGTTTATTTACGCCTTGGTTGGCACAGGTTTCGCAGTTGGAACGTTTGTGTTTAGCGCTTTAGCAGGCAGCCTAAAACTCAGCCTCAAGGCTCAACTGGTTGTAGTAGGAGTCGGCTCGCTATGTCTGGCCACTTGCTGTCTTCTGGTTGGTGTCGCACTAAACTACTGGGTAATCATGGGCCTTTGGTTCGTGGCTGGCGGCGCTAACGCCACGCTTAACACGTACGGTGTTGGAATGATGATTCCGGCAGTTCCGCACGAAGTTCAGGGTCGTGTCTTTGCTGCATTCTCAGCAATCACATCGGTGGCCAACATTGGCTCTATGTCAATGGCGGGGTTCCTCATCAATGCCTTCGGAGTGCGTGAGATCTTCGTGATTTCTGGCGCTCTTTCGATGATTTCGGTATTGCTTCTGTATCCCAGCGTTTACCGCGAACAATCGAAGATCATCACGTCTCGCGACACTGCGGCAACTGAAACTGCAGCGGCTAGCTAAAGAACTTTCTTCACAATGCTCGACTTCAAATACATCGAGCCGAAGCCATCAACCTTTGCATCGATGTCGTGACCATCCGTGGCAGAAATAAGTCGGATGTTGCGCACTTTGGTGCCCACCTTGATTGCAGTCGGCGAACCCTTAACCTTCAGATCTTTGATGATTGTCACGGTGTCGCCATCTGCCAAGATGTTGCCGACGGCATCTTTGACTACAACTTCGGCCTCGACGGGCTCTTGCTCCTCAGTCCACTCGTGTGCGCACTCTGGGCACACCAGAAGTGGATCCATTTCGTAGGTGTATGCACTGCCGCACGCTGGGCATGGTGGCAAGGTCTCGGTCACTTGTGATTACCTTTCTTGTGTGTTCGAGCGCGCACGCTATTTGCGCTTCTCGACGAGCGAAACCGCGAACAAAACAACAAGCAGGAAGAAGACGGGCCAGTTGAGCGCCTCTCCCGGAGGAGTGTGAGTGGATTCTATTTTTCCCATTTGCCCGGCAAGAGCACGCATCGGTGCATCGAGGGCTAGAACGGCGATGACCAGTGGCGTCAGGCCTTTGTAGGCAAAGAACAGAACTAGCAAAAGGGCCACTAAGAGCAATTGAATGGCTCCCCACTGATGGAAGAGAGCGATTATGTTGCCACCGCCGGCAACGCCCGTGTCTATGCCAGCAATACTCTCAGCACCTCCATCGCTGGTGAACAGATGAATGGCACTTCGAGCGACAACCACCAACATGAAGACGAAACAAAGAATGCGAACGATTGGGTAACCGACGAAGGCCTTTGGGTTGGCAGGAAACAGCCGAGCACTTAGATTCTGACGCATTATCAGGCGACTCCATTCATAGAATTCTGCTCAAAGCAAGTTTGGCGCCCCCGGCAGGAATCGAACCTGCGACCAAGAGATTAGAAGGCTCTTGCTCTATCCACTG
>JBBAMO010000122.1:0-3643 GCA_040402495.1 Rhodoluna sp. | reverse complement strand
ACCTGAAAGTCGGCGCTTGCCT
The DNA here is from genome assembly GCA_040402495.1 of Rhodoluna sp. GTDB lineage: Bacteria > Actinomycetota > Actinomycetes > Actinomycetales > Microbacteriaceae > Rhodoluna. The sequence goes on along the minus strand of JBBAMO010000122.1, from coordinate 3,621 downwards.
CAACCTCGGCATCGCCATCTGGGGTGAATTCGAAGGAGACGTCGCGATTCACGCTCGGATTCAACTCGGCGAGCGCCTCGTCCATGTCTTCTCGGCTAATGACCCAGTCGCAACTCATGCACTTCACTCGATCTAGACGACCGTGCAAATCGACCACTCGGGTTGAGCCCGCCTTTTGATGCAGTCCGTCGACGTTTTGCGTGACAATCTGCTCAATTCGATCGGCTTTTTCAGCCGCGGCTATGGCGAAGTGAGCGGCATTTGGTTCGGCGAGGGCTATTTTGCTCCACCCGACAAAAGATCTGGCCCAGTAACGCTGACGCGAAGCCTCTGACCCCATGAACGCATCGAAGGTCATTGGGTGGCGAGCCACGCGTCCGGCACCGCGATAGTCGGGGATTCCCGAGTCCGTTGAGATTCCCGCTCCGGTGAGCACAGCGATACGCTTGCCGGCTAGGCGCTGCTTAGCCGATTCGAGCGCATACAGCGCTGCGACACTCAATTGCTCGGTGGGGTTGTTCACAGTTCAAGTGTAACTTTGACGAGTGATCAAGTATTTGGGCTCTAAGCGCACACTCGTGCCCGTGTTGAGCAAACTCGCAGTTGCGAGCGGCGCAAGTACAGCACTGGACTTGTTTACCGGCACTACAAGAGTGGCTCGAGGGTTCAAAGAAAACGGCATTCACGTTACTGCCGTGGATACCGCCTCCTACTCGCATGTATTCGCAAAAACCTGGATCGAACTCGATGCTCGCGAGCAGGACCAGCATGAATTAGAGGCCGCAATAGCCCAGCTGTCTTCGCTGCCACCTGAAGCCGGCTACTTCACGCAGACCTTCTGCCTTGACGCACGATACTTTCAACCGAAGAACGGCGAGCGCGTCGATGCCATGAGAAATGCCATTGAAGCCGACTACAAGGGATCATGGCTTTACGAGCCACTACTAGCAGCGCTCATGCTTGCTGCCGACCGAGTCGACTCAACTACAGGCATTCAGATGGCCTACCTCAAGCAGTGGGCCAGGCGTTCTAGTAACACGCTAGAGCTGCAACACCCTGGACTTATCGCCGGCAGCGGGCGCGCCATCCTTGGGGATGCTCTTGATGTGGTGAAACAGATTGATCCGGTCGACTTGGCCTACCTCGACCCGCCATACAACCAACACCGATACTTCGCCAACTATCACATCTGGGAAACCCTGGTTCGCTGGGATGCTCCAGACACATACGGAATCGCCAATAAACGCACGGATGTTCGCACCGACACCAACCGCAGTGCTTTCAACTCAAAGCCTGCCATGGCCAAGGCGCTGGCCGAGTTGGTTCAGAACGTCAAGGCCGAAACCATCGTGCTCAGCTATAACAACGAATCTTGGCTCAATCGCGAGCAGCTAATCGACCTGTGCGCCACTAAGGGGGAGGTGCGAGTGCTTGATGTGTCTTTCCGTCGTTACATCGGAGGGCAAATTGGTGTTTATAACCGTGCAGGGGAGCGAGTCGGTCAACCTGGAGCCAAGCGAAACACCGAACACATTGTGATTGCAGGCCCTCGAGAGATCGTGGATCGAATGCACTTGGCTACTGAGGACTAGGCCACTGAGGACTGGGACTTAAAAAGAAAATCCCAGGCCTAAACCTGGGAAGTTCTAGTTAGCTGTCTCAAGCTACGTGTCCGAAAGGGGACTTGAACCCCTACCCCCTTGCGAGGACTAGCACCTCAAGCTAGCGCGTCTGCCATTCCGCCACCCGGACGAGGTGTTTGCCAATAAACCGGCAACGACTAGCAACAATAACACGAAACGCCCGAGCCGCTAAAACGCGATTACTTCTATTCGCAGGTATCGAGCGGTAGGTTTGGCTTATGGCACAAGAACCTCGGTTTGCACTTCAACAGTTCATCGCAGCACTTGAGCGACACCACGAGGCAGCAGCGATGCGGCGCGGCGAAGAAGACCCTGCCGTGCAGAATGCCTACGAAGTGCTCAAGAATGCGTTTCTAGACTACGAAGAGGCCCTCGAGTCTTCGTTTGGCGAATGGTTGCCATTTGAAGAAGCCGACGACGCCGAATAACTGATCGGGCAATAGCGTGAACGTACTTTCTGCATTCTTTCTTGGCCTAATTCAAGGGCTCACCGAGTTTTTGCCAATCTCTTCTAGCGCTCACGTGCAAATCGCCCAGCAGTTACTGGGGCTCGATCGAAGCATGACCGCCCCAGAACTCACAGCATTCATCGCCACGATTCAGCTGGGAACCGAATTCGCTGTTCTGATTTTCTTTTGGAAAGACATCGTGCGCATCGTCAAAGCCTGGGCGGCGGGGCTCTTCAACGCAACGAGCCGCAAGAATCCAGACTCAAAACTCGGTTGGCTGATCATCGTTGGAAGCCTGCCAGTGGTAGTCATCGGCTTGGCCTTCAAGGATGCCATCGAAGGCACGCTTCGCAACCTTTGGGTAATCGGGGTCACTCTGGTGGTTTTTGGTTTGGTCTTGGCTTGGGCCGACAAAATTGCAAAGCCCCGACTAGAAATCAAAGATCTCAAAACCTCGCACGGACTTCTCTACGGTTTAGGGCAGGCACTCGCAGTCATCCCGGGTGTTTCTCGCTCGGGTGGAACAATCACCGTTGGCCTGCTTCTCGGCTACAGCCGTGCGGCAGCTGCGCGCTACTCATTCTTGCTAGCCATCCCGGCTGTTCTAGCCAGCGGTTTCTATGAGTTTTACAAGACCTATGCCGATTTGAGCTCGGCCGATCTTGTTGCAACCGTCGTTGCTACGGTGGTCTCGTTCGTAAGTGGGTTCTTGGTGATTGGCTACCTTCTCAAGTACCTCACCAAAGGCTCATTCATGCCATTTGTGCTGTGGAGAGTGGCCGTCGGTGTGCTTCTTCTGGCAGGTCTGTCAACCGGACTTCTGGTCGCCTAAAACTTAGGCGGTAATACCGCTACTTGTTTTCTTCGTTTCCCTCTGAGCCACTGGTCTCTGGCTTAGCACCGCCAGCTTCACCCTGGCTGGCCAAGAATCGTTCAAACTCTAAAGCAATCTCGTCGCCCGAAATGGTCTCGGTGTCGGCAGAATCTCTAGATTCCTCGAGTTGCTGAATGTAACCCTGCATTTCTTCGTCGTTCTCTGCGAGTTCGTCGATGTTGCGCTCCCAGGTAAATGCATCGCTGGCTAGGTCGGTCTGTTCGAAGCTGGCCCCGGTGTATTTTTCGAGTTCAGCGACCAACGCGAGTGTTGCCTTGGGGGAAGGGCCATTTTGCACGTAGTGAGGCACCGATGCCCACAGCGCCATCGTTGGGATGCCGTTCTTCTCGAACTCAAGGGCAAGCACCGTCTGGATGCCAACAGGGCCTTGGTAGTTGCTCTTCTCGGCGCCGTGTTGCGAGCGCACCAAAGCGTTTTGGCTGTTTGCCACGATGTGAATCGGGCGAGTGTGAGGAGTGTCTGCCGGAATAGACCCCAAGAAAATCACTGATTCGATGCCTTGCTCTAGAACCCACTCGGTAACTTCGGCAACGAAAGACTTCCAGTTGCGGCTCGGTTCCGCGCCAACCAAAAAGTAGAGCTGCTCATTTGCTGCGGTAGCCAGGTGGTCGGGGTTCGGTGCAAAAAACTCGGT
>JBBAMO010000121.1:0-3704 GCA_040402495.1 Rhodoluna sp. | reverse complement strand
AAGCGCACGGATTATCGGCAGCTGTTGTCGATGAGATTGCTGAAGACCTAAACCCAAAAACCGTCTACCTTACGCAGGCATCCTTGCGAAAAGGCTTCGCGGCGCCCGCCAGCAACCTGATTGTGCTTACCGAAGGTGAGTTCTACGGCCGCAACACTTCGTATGTGAGCCCGCAGATTCGCAAACTTGCCGCCAAGCGTGGGCAGGCGGTAGACCCGCTGGCTCTGAAAAAGGGCGACTACGTTGTGCACGAGATTCACGGCATCGGCCGATTTGTTGAACTGGTAACTCGAAAGGCTGGCATCGGTCGTCAGCAGCACGAGCGCGAGTATCTGCTTATCGAATACGCGCCCTCCAAGCGAGGCCAGGCTGGCGACACTCTCTTTGTGCCCACCGATCAACTCGACTTTCTTACTCGCTACGTCGGTGGCGAAGCGCCGGTACTCTCCAAGATGGGCGGCAACGACTGGGCCAACGCAAAGGGCAAGGCCCGCAAGGCCGTACGCAAGATTGCCATCGACCTGGTCAAGCTTTACTCGGCAAGAATGAAGTCGCGTGGACACGCCTTTAGCCCGGACACTCCATGGCAGCGCGAGCTCGAAGAAGCTTTTCCGTTTGTAGAAACCCCAGATCAGCTTTCTACTATCGAAGAAGTCAAACGCGATATGGAGAGCGAAATTCCGATGGACCGCCTGTTGGCTGGCGACGTTGGCTATGGAAAAACCGAGGTTGCCGTGCGCGCCGCCTTCAAGGCAATCCAAGATGGCAAGCAGGTAGCAATCTTGGTGCCAACCACGCTGCTTGCCCGTCAGCATTACGAAACCTTTACCGCCAGATTCGCCGGGTTCCCAGTAGTGATCAAGGCTCTGTCACGATTCCAGAGCGCGAAGGAGTCCAAAGAAACCATCGAGGGGCTCGAGACTGGCGCGGTTGATCTTGTAATCGGCACGCACAGGTTGCTTGGCGGCGGCATCAAGTTTAGAAATCTTGGTCTCATCGTTATCGATGAGGAGCAGCGCTTTGGTGTCGAGCACAAAGAGAAACTCAAAGACCTAAAACAAAACGTCGATGTTCTGGCCATGTCGGCCACGCCTATTCCTAGAACGCTAGAGATGGCTGTCACCGGCATCCGTGAAATGTCTACCCTGGCAACACCACCCGAAGACCGTCACCCGATTTTGACCTACATCGGTGGCTATAGCGACAAGCAAGTGGCTGCCGCCATTAGGCGCGAGTTGATTCGCGAAGGTCAGGTGTTCTTCGTGCACAACCGCGTGGAAACCATCGATCGCGTCGCCAAAGACCTGGCCGAACTGGTTCCGGAGGCTCGCATTGCTGTGGCTCACGGAAAGATGTCCGAGTCGGCGCTCGAGCAGGTTGTTGTGGATTTCTGGGAGCGCCGTTTTGATGTGCTGGTTTCGACAACCATCATCGAAACGGGCATCGATATTCCGAACGCCAACACATTGATTGTCGACCGCGCAGAGCGATTTGGGCTGAGCCAACTTCACCAGATTCGCGGTCGAGTTGGGCGCAGCCGCGAGCGTGCTTACGCCTACTTCTTCTACGACCCTTCGAAGCCGCTCACTGAGCTGGCCCACGACAGGCTGGCGACTATTGCCGCCAACAACGAGCTTGGCTCCGGAATGCAGGTCGCCCTCAAAGACCTCGAAATTCGCGGTGCCGGAAACCTCCTCGGCGGCGAACAGTCTGGCCATATTGCTGGTGTTGGCTTCGATCTTTATCTGCGCATGATTGGCGAGGCAGTGGCCGACTTTAAGGGTGTGAAGCAGGAAAACCCAAGCGAATTGAAGCTCGAATTACCCGTGGATGCGCACATTCCAAACACCTATGTCGACAGCGAACGTCTGCGCCTCGAGGCGTATCACAAGCTATCGGCGTCAAGCGGCGAGCGAGGCACACGGGCGCAACTGGATGCCATCCTGGTGGAGCTCAAAGACCGCTACGGCGATGCGCCAGCATCCGTGATCAATCTGATTGATGTCACCGAACTTCGCCAGCAGGCCAACCGCCTTGGACTCAAAGACGTCACCCTGCTTGGCGCTCAGGCCAGCATAAAACCTGTCGAACTAACCGAGGCAGAGCAGGTTAGATTGAGCCACGCGTTTCCTGGGCTTCGCTACCTGCAAACCAATAAGTTGCTCACCGTGCCAATCCCCAAGGATGCCAACGGAGAAGCCCTGCGCGACCGCGCCGTGATTGATTGGACTTGGGCGCTGTTTGCCCGTATTTTTGCCGACAAGGAGAAACCATGACCAACCTAGACGACCTAATTGCAACGGCTAACAAACTGAGAGCCCCGGGCGGTTGCCCCTGGGATGCCGAGCAGACACACGCGTCGCTTGTGCAATATCTAATCGAGGAATGCTACGAGTTGGTTGATGCCATCGAAGGTGGCAAGCGCGAAGAGATTCTCGAAGAACTTGGCGACGTGCTTTACCAGGTGATCTTTCACAGCGACCTTGCTTCTTCTGGCTCGCTGGGGGAGCCATTCGACATTCAAGACGTAGCAGCCAAGATGCGCGAAAAGATGGTTTCGCGCCACCCTCACGTTTTTGGCGATGCAGAAGAGCTTGCCAAGTTTGCCGCCAGCACCGGCGATGAGGTCATGCAGAACTGGGACAACCACAAGAAGCGCGAAAAGCCTGAGCGCGAGAGTGTTCTCGACGGCATCGCTCCAGGAATGCCTGCGCTGTCGCTTGCCAACAAGGTTTTGGGAAAGGCCGAAAAGATCGGCTTGCTCGAGGCCGGAGTCGCCGGCCCGCTACAGGTTGAAGACGAAGAACAACTAGGAGGCTTGTTGCTTGCGATTGTTACTTCGGCGCGAGCAAATGGACTCGACTCCGAGCGTGCCCTTCGATTCGCTGTGCGCGATTTGATGGACGATATCCGCAAGGCCGAGGTTCTTTCGGCAAGTGATGCAGGTGTCGTCGGCCAAGAGCTCGACTAGCCCGCCTTCGGGCGATAGAGCCTACGCTCTGGCAAGATTGAGGCATGGCTAACGAAGTAAACTCACCGCGCGGCATGCGCGATTTTTTGCCGCTTGAACACGCCAAGCGCAGTGTGGTTCTAAATGCCATTCGCGGAACCTATGCCGCCCACGGATACCAAGAGATCGAAACTCCAGCGATGGAAGACCTGGGTCGGCTAACCTCGGGCCAGGGCGGCGACAACGAAAAGCTTGCCTACCGCGTGATGAAGCGCGGCGAAGAACTAGAGAGTGCGATTGCAAACGGGGAAGAGCTTGCCGACCTAGGCCTTCGCTTCGACCTCACCGTTCCACTAACTCGCTACTACGCCACCAACCGGTCAAAGCTTCCTAATGTGTTCAAGGCCATTCAAACCGGGCCAGTTTGGCGTGCCGAACGCCCGCAAAAGGGTCGCTACCGCCAGTTTGTGCAGTGCGACATCGACATCATCGGTGATAGTTCTGAACTTGCCGAAGTTGACCTGCTCATTTCTTCGCTGGATGCACTCGCGCAAATCGGGCTAGGCGACTCGGTAATCCGTGTGAATCACCGTGCACTGCTTAGCGCGCTGCTTGAGCGCTTAGGTGTGCCAGAAGCCGGTCGCCCGAGCGCGATGATCACCATCGACAAGCTCGACAAAATCGGCTCCGATGGCGTTGCAAAAGAACTTGACGAAAAATTAAAAAAACTATATCATTCTTTAGATGGGAAAAA
>JBBAMO010000120.1:0-3705 GCA_040402495.1 Rhodoluna sp. | reverse complement strand
GAACCCACAACCCCCGCTTTACAAGAGCGGTGCGCTACCAATTGCGCCAAGTCGGCATTGTCGAAGTTTTGTTGGGCCTTCGACCTGCCCATTTTATTGGAAAGACTTATTCCTTGGTTGCCCAAGCCGACTTGACCCACTGCTCAAAACGAGCCGGGCTGCCCAGTTCGGTTGCCAATGACCAGTCGTACTTCTGACCAGCGACCACGATGAATGGGGTGCCATCCAAGGTGAGGTTTGTGCCCTTCACCTTTTCGCTGAGCGCAGTGTCGGTTGCAGTTTTGATCCACTCTCCGTAGGACTTGTTGTTGATACAGGTCGCAATCTTGTCGGCATTCGAGACACCAATCTGGCTGGCGAATGCAATGAGCTGATCGTTCTCAGGACCTGGAGTCTGCTCTTGTGGCTGGTTTGCGTAAAGCAGGTTTGTGTAGGTCACAAAGTCGTTTGGTGAGTTCTCGGCAACACAGATGGCCGCGTTGGCTGCACGCGACGAATAGGTGTTTGGAGATCCACGACCGTCTAGGAAAGAGATTGGGTGGTACTCAAAAATCCACTCTCCCGAAGCAACCTTGTCTTCGATTAGCGATGCGTTTGGAACGTCAAACTCTTTACAAACTGGGCACTGGTAATCGAGGTACATCTTGATCACGGGGACATTTTCGGTGGTCGGCGTGTTGTCAGCGGTAAAGGCTTCTAGGTTCTTGCCGACACGGATGCCGTTGTCGTAGCTGAGGTTTACTGGGGTGAGGCTTGGTGCAGGCTGCCCGGCAACTACTGCCCAGCCAACTAGAGCTCCAACCAACAGAACTAGAGCTGAAACGCCTGCCACGATGGTGTACTTGCGGCGTTGCTCGGACTTCTTGTGGGTTTCACGAATCTCTTTGGCCTTGGCACGTGCGGCTTCGCGCTGCTCGGTTCTGGTCATGCGGGTTTCGTTGTTTGCCATTGGGAATCCTTTGATGAGGTCACAGATTACTGACTATCGCGATTCTCTAGTCTAAGCGAGAGCGCTCAGATGCCATAATGGAGGTGTAACACATCCGTGTTGCGCTCTAATCACAACGGATCGTCCGGCACGTACCTGCCGGTGAGGAGAAGAAATGGCATCAGTAACATTTAAGGCGGCAACTCGCCTTTACCCGGGCGGCACTCGCCCGGCCGTGGACCAAATTAGCCTAGAAATCGCTGACGGCGAATTCTTGGTTCTTGTTGGCCCATCGGGTTGTGGAAAGTCGACCACCCTGCGCATGCTGGCTGGTCTTGAAGAGGTAAACGAAGGTCACATCTTTATTGGTGACCGCGACGTTACCGACATTCCACCAAAAGACCGCGACATCGCAATGGTCTTCCAAAACTACGCTCTCTACCCACACATGACTGTGGCAGAGAACATGGGCTTCGCTCTAAAGATTGCTGGCGTTAGCAAGGAAGAGCGCGCTGAGCGTGTGCTCGAAGCCGCCAAGCTTCTCGACCTCGAAGACTACCTAGCTCGCAAGCCAAAGGCACTCTCTGGTGGTCAGCGTCAGCGTGTAGCCATGGGCCGTGCAATCGTGCGTAAGCCACAGGTGTTCCTAATGGATGAGCCTCTGTCAAACCTCGATGCCAAGCTTCGTGTTCAGACCCGCACCCAGATCGCTTCGCTACAGCGCCGCCTCGGAGTAACCACCGTTTACGTAACCCACGACCAGGTCGAAGCTATGACCATGGGCGACCGCGTTGCAGTGCTAAAGGACGGCGTTCTTCAGCAGGTAGACACCCCTCGCAACTTGTACGAGAAGCCACGCAACGTCTTCGTTGCCGGCTTCATCGGCTCACCTGCGATGAACCTTCTACAGCTTCCAATCGTGGATGGCGGAGTGCAGTTTGGCTCGGCTACCCTTCCGGTGGCTAAGGACATCTTGGCTAAGACCAAGGCTGCAACCGTGACCGTGGGTCTTCGTCCAGAAGACCTCGTCATCTCGGCTAAGGGCCTCGAGGTCGAAGTTGACGTAGTCGAAGAACTAGGCGCAGACGCTTACCTGTACACCCACGGTTCAATCGGTGGAGCAGATGCAGAAATCGTTGCTCGTGTCGACTCGGTAAACCACCCGAAGCCTGGCCAGAAGGTCACGCTTGCACCTCAGGGCGGCGTTACTCACTTGTTCGACGTTGAGTCGGGCGACCGTCTTAACTAAGTGAGTTCTTCTCTAGAAATTACGGCTGCCACGGTAGACCCAGCAATGCTGGATCTACCGTGGCATTTGCCATTGGAGGCCTGGCCCGACGAAAACATCGTTGCGCTGCCTAAAGGGCTATCAAGACACACCGTTCGTTTCGCGCACCTGAGTGGCCACGTTATCGCCATCAAGGAAACCTTGGCCGACCTTGCCAAACGCGAGTACGACATGCTGCGCCAGTTGGCCAAGTTAGACGTGCCCTGCGTAGAGGCTTTCGCCATCATCAGCAACCGCCAAGATGAAAACGGCGAAGAACTGCCATCGGTGCTCATTACGCGCCACCTTAAGTTTTCTCTTCCTTACCGAGCCATGTGGTCGCAAGGTCTTCGTGCCGAAACTGCAACACGTCTCGTTGACGCCCTCGCCCTGCTACTTGTGCGCCTTCACATCGCAGGTTTCTTTTGGGGCGATGTCTCGCTTTCAAACACGCTTTTTCGCCGAGATGCCGGCTCATTCGCGGCCTATCTGGTGGATGCCGAAACCGGTCACCTTTACGACTCCGGGCTTTCTAACGGTCAGCGCGAGAATGACCTAGAGATTGCTCGTGTAAACATCGCGGGCGAACTCATGGACCTCATTGCGAGTGGCAATGCCGTTGCCGACATCGATGCCGTGGCAACATCAGAGCGAATCATGGCCAAGTACCGCGAACTCTGGGCAGAGCTAACCGGTGCCGAATCTTTCGACTCGAAAGAGAAATGGAAGATCAACCGTCGCGTTGAACGCCTTAACAAGCTCGGCTTCGACATCGACGAAATGTCGATTCGCCAAGATGCCACCGGCGCACGCATCAAGATTCAGCCGAAGGTGGTCGACGCAGGTCACCATGCTCGAAGGCTTATTCGCTTGACCGGCCTTGATGTCGAAGAGAACCAGGCCCGCAGACTGCTAAATGACCTCGACGAATATGCTCGCGACCACCAAAGAAACGGTGCCGACGAAGAGGTGCTGGCACACGAGTGGCAGAGCAACGTGTTTGAACCTGTGATTTTGTCTATCCCAAGAGACCTGTCCGGCAAACTTGAGCCTGCCGAGGTTTTTCACCAGGTGCTCGAACACCGTTGGTACATCAGCGAAAACGCCGGGCGCGATGTTCCGCTCGAAGAGGCTGTCGATTCTTACGTGAAAAACGTGCTGGCAAACCGACGCGACGAAGAGGCGTTAATCACGCCTGCGACTGGCTCGATTGAACTTCCTAAGGGCATCCCATCAGGAACCATTACGGTTGCCGAGGATGACGAAGAGGCTGACTGGCGCGACCTCGTTTAATTTCGGCTTCGCCAAATGTTTAATTCTCGCCTTCGGCAAATGTTTAGCTGTTTGCCTTCGGCAAAACGCGAACTACTTGAGGCGCTCGCGTCGCTTCGAAACTTCGTAAAGCGCAACCGATGCAGCAATTCCGGCGTTTAGCGACTCGGTGGCACCCGAGATTGGAATCGACAAGATCGCGTCGCAGTTTTCGGTGACCAGACGGCTCAAGCCCTTG
>JBBAMO010000119.1:0-3737 GCA_040402495.1 Rhodoluna sp. | reverse complement strand
ACTGCGTAGTGAAGTGAGTCCAGAACGCCATTCGAATAGGCGGGCGCTTGATGTTCACCTTGAGGCTCTCGACAACGGTCGCAAACGAAACATTGTTCTTAAGATCGACTGTGTCGACACCGCCAAAGATAACCACCAGGCAGCAACCGAGCGCAGATAACCCTGCGGCGGAGAGAAACGCAGGCAACCATCCAGCCGAGTCAAGAAGCCACAGAAACGGAAAGGCTGAAACAATTTGGCCAAGTTGGCCAAGAGTGGCTAGCCATTGTTGCAAGCGTGATGCCTTTGGTCCACTCAAGAAAACATTTACCATGCGAATCATCGAAATGAACGTGAAGGAGTCTCCAAGCCCAACCAGCATCCTTCCGGCCACGGCTACTTCAAAGGTTTGAGAGATAGCTAGGGTAGCTTGACCGACCGCCATGATGAACGCACCGGCAGCTAGCACTCTTTTGGGGCCGAACCTGTCAAGAAAAATCCCGACAGGGACCTGCATTGCCGCATAAACAACGAGTTGCAACACCGCTAGAAGCGATAGTTGCGCAGCACCTACGTCAAAACGTTGAGTAGCCTCAACTGAAGCCACACCGAGACTAGATCTCTGCATCACTGCTAAAAAATAGGCAAACGTTGCAACCGAAATGGCGGCAACCGCTCCCCTTGGGAGTTTTGAATTCAGTTTTCGTCCTCTGAATTGTTTTGGCGCATCGTTGCGAGATAGTCCTCAAGTTGCGATGCGATGTCGTCGGCCGAAGGAACCTCCACGTTTGGCTTACGAATGTTGGACTGGATTGGCCCGACGCGCTCGTTTTTGTAACCCTGCTCTAGGTTCTCCACCATACGAGCCAGGTCAGCGTTCTCTTCCATTTGCTTGCCGAGTTTGGCCTCAAACCTGTCGTTCAGTTCCCGAAGCGAATCGGTTGGAAATACCAGAGCGCTAGCTGCCGAAATCAATTCAAATGCAGTGACTGCAGCCTTTGGAAACTCGGAATCGGCAATGTAGTGAGGAACAAGCAGAACAAACCCAACGGTGGAAACGCCAAGACCAGCTAGACGGTATTCCAAAAGGTGAAGAACATTCCCAGGAACCTGGGTTTCTGGTTTCCACTCACTGTACTTAGCGATCAAATCTGCACGATTACCGCTGACGGTGATGCCAACTGGCCTACTGTGGGGCATTGGGAAAGGTATGGAGTGAACCCAGATGAATCCCGCTATGTCGAAATCTCTGATGATCCCCTCGATTGAATCCGCAAAGGCTTCCCAATAAAAGTCGGGTTCGTAGCCGTGCAGATATAGAAACGGTTGACCTGCTTCATCGTGAACAAGGTAGATTCCCAATACCGGTGGTTCGTAACTTGAGATGTGGTCTTTTTCGAAATACATCACAGGCCGACGACTGCGGTAGTCGAGCAGAACTTCGTTATTGAACTGAATGATCAACTCAGGATCTAGGTGAGAAAAAATGTGGTCGGCCGTTTGCGCAATACTGCCGCCAGCATCCGTGAATCCATTTAGTCCAGCAATCATTGTTAGCCCAGACGGAATATGCGTGTCTAGGTCTACAAGAGTGAATATGGGTTCGCGAGTCATAGTTTCATCCTAAATCGCACGCGATAACATTGACCAATGACCTTGCCAAAGTTGACGATTTCGACCAAAACCCCAGCCATCACAAAATCAACAGCATACGTTGTTGGTGTTATTGAAAAATCTGGAAAGCCAGCCCTAGCCGAATCTCTCATTGACACGGCGCCACTGCAACTCATCGACTTGGCCGCAATCGGTGCAGGCTTTAAGAAGGAAACCACCGCAAAGGTGTTTGCAGCGGATGGTTCTATCTATCTGTTGGTGGGACTTGGCGACTCCACGTTGACATCAAACGATCTGCGCGAGGCCTCTGGTACAGCTGTGCGTGCTTGCGGCGATTTCAAAGACGTAATCCTGGGGCTGCCTACAACGAGCTCTGAAGACGCCTTGGCGATAGCCGAAGGTGCACTTATTGCCAGCTACGAGTTCGTGGCTTACAAGAGTGCTAAAAAGCCGAAAGTCCCTGGCGCGATCATCGTACTCACCAAAGAAAAAGTCTCTTCAACTTCCATTGCCGATACGGCATCCGTGATTGAAAGCATGAACGCGATCCGCGACCTGGTGAATACGCCTCCTAACGACCTTTACCCGCAATCCATGGCCGCGTCTTTTGTTAAGGCCTCGAAAATTGCTGGTGTGACAATCGAGGTTTGGGACGAAAAACGTCTCGCCTCCGAAAAGATGGTTGGAGTCTTGAACGTTGGCAATGGTTCAACTAGGCCGCCACGAATCGTCAAGATCGAGTACAAACCAAAGGCCCACAAGAAGCATCTCGCGCTGGTCGGAAAGGGAATCACCTTCGACAGCGGAGGTCTAACCCTTAAGCCTGGGCTCGGGATGCTAGGCATGAAGTACGACATGACTGGTGCTGCAACCGTAGGGCACGCCTTGCTCGCGATTGCAAAGTTGAAGCTGGCGGTCAAGGTGACCGCATACCTGTGCATCTCGGAAAACTTGCCAAGCGGTTCGGCTATGCGACCGAATGACGTATTGACTTACAGAAATGGCAAGACCGTTGAAGTAACCAACACAGATGCCGAAGGCAGGCTTGTTTTAGCTGACGGACTGATTCTTGCGTCAGAACAGAAGCCCGACCTAATCGTTGATGTAGCAACGCTAACCGGTGCCGCTCGGGTTGCGCTCGGCACCCGCTACACGGGTCTGTTCGCAAATGAAGGTGCGCTAGATATCCTTCAGTCCGCTGCGAAAAGCGCTGGCGAATTGGTTTGGCACATGCCTCTCGCAGAAGAACTTCGCTCGCAGTTGAAATCTGAAACCGCCGACATGATTAACTCCAAGCTGGGAGACTCAACCGGTTCGATGATTGTCGGTGCTCACTTTCTAAACGAGTTCGTTGGTTCGACAGACAAGAGTGGCAAACAGCAAATAGCTTGGGCCCATCTCGACATTGCAGGCCCAGCATCAAACGACGGGGCTGCTCACGGCTACCTATCAAAAGGTGCAACCGGAGTAATGTTTAGAACTTTGATTGAGACCGCCCGAGCGCTGGTCTAGTAAACTCGATACGAATCCCAAAGAACAGATGGAGTAACCTGTGGCCGACCACAACTTCGATGTAGTAATCCTTGGCGGAGGAAGCGGTGGCTATGCCGCTGCTCTCCGTTCTGCTCAACTAGGCAAATCAGTTGCACTGATTGAGAAGGACAAGCTTGGAGGCACCTGTCTTCACAAGGGATGCATTCCAACGAAGGCGCTTCTTCACAGCGCAGAGGTTGCAGACGTAACCAAGGATGCCGCCGCTTATGGCGTAAACGCCCAATTTCAGTCCATCGACATGACACAGGTGAACAAGTACCGTGATGGCATTGTGGATCGACTTTTCAAAGGACTAACTGGTCTAGTTAGCTCGAAGAACATCACCATGGTGGCAGGCGAAGGTCGCTTGACTGGACCTAAGACGGTGACTGCCAATGGCGATACCTACACTGGCGCCAACGTTGTGTTGGCAACGGGTTCGTATTCGAGAAGCCTTCCAGGTCTTGAAATTGGCGGACGCGTTATTACGTCGGAGCACGCTCTGCAGTTGAACTTTGTGCCTGGAAAAGTGCTTGTTCTTGGTGGAGGCGTTATCGGCGTTGAGTTTGCCTCAATCTGGAAGTCTTTTGGCGCCGATGTCACAATCATTG
>JBBAMO010000118.1:0-3746 GCA_040402495.1 Rhodoluna sp. | reverse complement strand
CCACGTTGAAAGTGTCGTACTTACGTTCGTCGCGCTCCAAGTAGTTCAATGCTTCGAGGTGCGCATCGGCGAGGTCGTGCACGTGCACGTAGTCGCGAACGCAGGAGCCGTCGGCGGTTTCGTAGTCGTCGCCGAACACTATCGGGTCTTTGCCAGCACGGATAGCTGCAAAAGCAATCGGAATCAGGTTTGCAACGGCGGTGTCGGCTAGGTCTGGCCAGCCAGCTCCTGCAACGTTGAAGTAGCGCAGGTTAACTACTCGCAAGCCCCAGGCCTTGGCGGCAGCGCGTGAAAGCCACTCGCCAACCAACTTGGTTTCGCCATAAGGGTTGATCGGCTTGCAGTCGTAGTCTTCTGAAACCTGGCCAACATCGGGCATGCCGTAGGTTGCTGCGCTAGAAGAAAACACAAATCTGGTTACGTTCTCGGCCTTCATGGCCTCAAGAAGGTTTGCTAACCCACCGAGGTTCTGCTGGTAGTACCACTCAGGAAGCTCGACCGATTCGCCAACCTTCTTGCGGGCTGCAAGGTGAATCACAGAGGTCACGTCGTTGGCACGGATGATCGCGCGAAGCGTCTCTGTGGCGTCGTGCGCGGCAAGATCGAGGTGTGCCGAGTTGAGGCCAGTTAGGCGCTCAGGCAGCCCGGTGCTGAGGTCGTCGGCAATAACAACGCGGTCGCCGCGCTCAAGAAGTAGGCGGGCAACGTGTGAACCAATGTAGCCTGCGCCACCGGTAACTAGAACTGTCATGCTTCAAGGATAGCGAAGAGGGCACTTTCTCAGTTGGGAGCCAAAAAAGCCTCAACATTTCGTTGAGACTTGCCGAAAAACGAACTTGACATGAAGGGAATAACATCGGTGTAATTACATCGAGGGAAGTATTAGCACGACGTTGTGTTTTGAGGCGTCAGTTAGGGAAGTTGCAGCATGGATTCAAACCGAGTTCCAGATAACTGGTTTGTCGACATCGTCAAGTTGGGTGTCGCCGGTGCTTATTCAAATGGCGAAGACGATCCACTGTCTTGGCAGGCCGACGCTCTTTGTTCACAGACCGACCCTGAGGCATTCTTCCCTGAAAAAGGTGGCTCAACTCGCGACGCCAAGCGCATCTGCTCTGGCTGCGATGTAAAACAGCAGTGCCTAGAGTACGCATTGGCAAACGACGAGCGCTTCGGCATCTGGGGCGGCCTTTCAGAGCGTGAACGTCGCAAGCTAAAGAAGCGCGCCTAGCCCTAAGGCTGCGCCAGCATGAAAACCACGGTAACCGCCGTTGTGGTCAGCCACGACTCGGGCGATTACCTAGACGCAACTCTCCAAGCCTTAAGAGCGCAATCGCGCCCTGTCGACAGACTCATTGTTGTCGAAACATCTCAAAACGCAGCCGTCAATCCAGCTCTGCCTTCAGATTCGGTTTTACGTTTACCGGGCGCTAGTCTTGCCGATTCGCTTGATGCAGCCATCGACGGCCTTTCTTCATCTGAAGACGACTGGCTATGGATCATTCACGACGATTCAGCCCCCGATTCCGACTGCCTCGAGCAGCTGCTAGCCCTAGAAGAGAAGTCTTCTCTGGCCGCACTCATTGGGCCTAAGCAGGTTCGCTGGGATAACCCGAGAATAATTCTTCAGCAGGGCCTTACGCTCACCCCGCTTGGTGCTCCTCTTTCACTCGTAGCTGGCGAACTCGACCAATCACAGCACGACGATGCCAGCGATGTGCTGGCCGTTGGCACTGCAGGTGCGTTGGTCCGCATGGATGTTTGGCAGCAACTCGGCGGCCTGAGCAAGTCGGCCCCACCGCTGGCCTCCGATTACGACCTTTCGCTGCGAGTCAAGTTAGCTGGCTTGCGAGTCTTAGTTGCGCCTCACGCCCGCATCCGTCACAAGGGGCTTGCCCTGGCGGGCCTGCGCTCTCGCAAGTGGCTCGGTGGCACACCTAAGACCGCCATCAGGAAAGCTCAGATTCACCTGCGCATGACCTATTCACCTCTTTGGGTCGCCCTAGGGTTTTGGCTGCTGAGCGCCCCGATTTTGGTCGTTCGAGTCTTGTGGCTGCTTCTGCAAAAGCGACCAGATCGCATTTCTTCCGAAATTCTGGCAGGACTCTGGGGTTTCTTCACTCTGTTCTCTAGGCTCTCGGGTCGCACCAAAAACTCCAGCCGTGCCGTGCAGACCGTGCTGTCTGCCTTCTCGGCACCGTGGTCGACAGTGCGCCAAGCCAATCGATCTCACCTCGATTCCGAAGAGGCACAAGACTTACGAGAGGCATTTGATCGGGGAGAGCACGAGCTCAGCTTGGCTTCTAAGGGCAAAACCTTCGTGCAATCCGGGGGCCTCTTCTGGATGGCCTTGCTGCTTGGTTTGTCATACAACTTTTTGCCGACCAACATCGCTGCGTCCGGCGCAAATGTTGCTCCGCTTTCTCACAGCTGGTACGCGTTGTTTTTGCGCGCCGGAAGTTCTTGGCAGCCTTTCGGGCAAGGCTTCTTCGCCCCAGCCGAACCGTTCAACTGGGTCTTGGTTGCACTTTCTGGGCTAACGCCTTGGGCGCCATCGTTGTCGGTTGTGCTGACTTTCTTTTTAGCCCCAACAATCGCCTTTGCGGGCGCTTGGAGAATGTCCACTCTCGTAAGTTCAAGAGCTTGGGTGCGAAACACCTTGGCTCTCGCATACGCGTTGTGGCCAAGTTTCATCGAGGCCCGAAACGAAGGCCGAATCACCTCCGTTGTTGCGATTGTGCTGCTGCCTTGGTTGGTGTTTTCCGTTGCCCGTGCCGCAGGGCTAGGGCGCTCCGGTTCAAACCGTTCGATGCGACAAACCTGGTCTTGGGTGGGGCTTTCTGGTCTCTTGCTGGCTGCCGTTGGGGTTTCCTCGCCCAGCCTCGTGGTGCTGGTTTTTCTGGCCCTTGCTATAACGGCATTCACCAGGATTAGGCGCTTCGGCTATCTGCTTTGGATACCGCTACCCTTCATGGCTCTCTACACGCCGCTTGCTACATTCCTAGCTGCAGGTCTGTCTCATCCGCTTGCCGTGCTTGCCGACCCGGGTTTGGCAAACTCCACGTCGAAGACATCGTTGTTTGGCCTTTTGATGCCGGGCGACTGGGCAAACCTCTTGGGCTACGGCTATCTTGCGGCAATGGCTATCGCGGTAACTGCTCTGCTATCGAAGCGCTGGATATTGGCTTCGGTGCTTTGGCTCTTTGGGCTCGTCGCTTTGGTTTTGGCCTATCTGCACCAAAGCATTGAGTACGCGAACCCTGGTGCCGGAATCGATCAGCAAACCGCAAACGGTTCTCCCGCAGCGCTACTGGCAGCACTCGGTTTGGTGCTTTTGACACTGTTTGCCCTGGCGGCCGAAAGTAATGGCAAATGGGTACGTGCTGTCCTGGCGCTGGCGGCATCGTTGTTGCTTTTAGCGCCACTTGGTGCATCGGCAGCACTTGCCTCGCGCGATTATGACGTGCGCGATGATCGCGTGGTGCCGTGGCTTTTGGATGCCAGTTCGCAAAGCGGTAGCAACGACAAACTTCTTGTCATTCGCCCGGCCGGCAGCTCTTTCTCTGCCCAATGGCTGCCCATCGGTGGCGCTCGCCTCGAGGATGCGAGCGTTGCATACAGGTACGCGCTGGCCGACCTCAACAGCAAGGATGCAAACTACAAGACAGTGTCTGAGCTGGTAGCCAAGTTGGTGTCTGCCAACGGCGAGAATCTCAATGCGCTGCTCTCATCGAGCCACGTGAGCC
>JBBAMO010000117.1:0-3752 GCA_040402495.1 Rhodoluna sp. | reverse complement strand
TGCCGAGCACGGCGCCGAGCTGCACGTGATCAACGACCCGGGCCTCATCGAGGTAATGCGCGAATTCATCAAGCAAAACCCAACCCTCTGGAACGAAGACATCGGCGAAGAGTAAATCGCAGCTTTCGTTGCGCGTAATCGCTAGGTTCTAGCGCAGTTCCTTCATCCAGTTAGACGCACTCTTGGTTCCCTGCTTGAACTGTTCGAGGCGAATGGCCACAAACACCAGCAGTGCGGCCACAAGGATGAGCACAACCCAAAGACCCCAGGTTTGCGCCGTGACTTGCTTCCACGCGTAAGGCAGTGCCGAAACCACAACACCGATGGCACCTGGAACAAACAATCCACCGATGCGGCGCAACGCACCGAGCACCAGCATCAGTGCCGAGCCACCGAGAACGATTCCGAAACGGATCCAATCCTCGGTGGTGAGGCTTTCTTGAGGCAATGCAGCAAGCAAGTCGAGCATGGCAGGAACCATGGCGATTGCTACGGGAATACCCACCCAAACAATCGAACGCAGCTCAAGCTTGGTTATGGCCAAGATTGCTCGGAACAAAATGTAGGCAAGTAGACCAACAAACAGGGCCTTGAGTTCGATGGCACTTCGACCGCTGAAGGCGTCTTCGATGCGGAACCAAACGTTAGGCACAAGCGTGAGACCGAGTGCCGAACCACCGGCAACGGTGACTCCAAGGTTGCCGAATCGAAGACCCGCGGTCAGCAGAACAGCTCCGCCTATAGCGAGAGCCAAAAGGCGCGTTAGCTGCGTGGAGTCGAGAGAGGTGATCTGCTGGTTCACTGTCATCCAAGACACTGCCGTCGACGACAGAATGATTGCCAGCATCGGCACTCCGGTGGTGAGCAGCGACTTGAGACGCTCAGGCAAGAACCCTTGCTTGTAGCCGACCAGCGCCGATGCTGCTAGCGCAACTGCGATTGGCGTCCAGTACAACTCTGAACCTTCGAACACGATCGACTGAACCAAGTACGCGCCGGTAGCAGCACCAGCGATTGTTGCAAGTGCGTAGCCAGCGTAGAAGAAGCCTCTCGACTTCATGATCTGCGAGTAGACGAGAATCGAGCCAGCCACAACTACGGCCAGAATCATCTGACGTAACTGAGGGGTATCCCCAGTGGTAGCGGTGCTCGTTTCGAGTAGCGACATTCTCAGAGAAACTGCCCAGCTCACCAGTGCGATAGCTGCAACCGAGAAACTCAAGCTAATCGGAGCCTTGAGAGATTTGGTGGTTGAGGCGAACAGGGCAATAACACCCAGTGCCAGTGCCAGTGCAAACTCAAGCCATACGGTGTCGACCGCTCTGTTTATGACAGCCACCGAGCCGATGATCGTTCCCAGTGCAAACGTTGCAGGCAGAAGCGGCCACCAAGTTTTAAGATTGTTGTCTTTGTCGGCGCGCTTTAGCAGCCACGTGCTCAACACAAAGATGGCGACCGCCGGAACGCTGAAGTACTCCGCCAGCAATGGCCCAATGTTGCCCAAGGTGAGCTGATGCCAAGCCAGCATCCATGCGCTAGCTAGCAACAAACCCGAGCCATAGAAGGTGGTGCGAACCTCGCGCTTTGCAAAAGCCTGCAGCAGGTACATCAAAGCGAAAACAGCAAAGAGTGTGTAAAGCTGAGCGATGTGGTCGGCCTCGGCCATGTTGAACACTGCCACAACGCCAAATGCCAGTGCAACGATTGACGACGCCAATAGTGCTCTGCTGAAGTCTTCGCTTTGCTTCTTGGCCAAGCGCCATCCGAGGTAGACAACACCAACTGCTGAGTAGGTCAGCACGGCTGTCCAGCCGGTGTCGGCGACCATGTTGCTCGGGACGCTTGGTGACACGTAGATGCTGGTAAAGATCGGGCTCACTAGCGCTAGTGCCGATGCGGCCACCGTTGAGATTGGCAAGATGTTCCAGCCGAATGCAACGTCCACGCGCTTAGCCAAACGACCCAGCGCAACGTGAACAACAAGAACCAAGATCATGTTGACCGGGATGAGCACATTAAGCCAAGTTACCCAACCAAGCGACAACGACAGGCTTGGAATGATTGCGCACTGAACAGCAACCACGGAAGACAAGCCGAGTGCGTATGTTGCGTAGAGCCAGCGCACATTCTTGTCTGCGCGTGTGGTGATGTAGGCAAGCACAGTTGCGCAGAGCAAGGTGATGGCTATCAACCACAACGATGCCGGCGCGCCCAGCACGCTCGAAGCCGCTAGCAGAGCGCCAAGAAGTGAGAGCAGGCCGGTCACTCGCAATACCGGGTTGTAGAAGGCATCTGCCGCGAATGGTTTGCGCAACCTAGCTAGAAGCAGGATGAAGGCGAAACCAAGGTAGACACCCATCGAAGCGGTTGCGTTGGATAGCTGGGCGTCTACGCTGCCGTTGATCGCGGCCAGCGGGCCATCGTAGAGAGCTGTGATTTTGAGAATCAGGTAGCTCAACCAAGCAATCGCGAACGATGCGATAGAAACCGAGGTGGATAGTGCACCGTTTCTTGAAGCGAACTTCTTTACGAGAATCGTGACGGTTAGCGAAGTGCCCAAGAACAGGATTGGGCTTGCGATGCCGATGCCCGCAGTTAAATCGAACGAACTGCGGCCCAAGCTCACTGCCATAACGGTGCCGAAAAGCATGGAGATGCTGGCAGCACCGGCCATCTTGGAACGGCTAGCAAAAAAGACGCTTACCGAGAAGATAACCATCGAGTAAACGGAGAGCAGAGCGCCGAGGTCGGCACGCATCGAAGTGAGCGATGTGGTCAATGGCGCAAGAACCACGAAGCCGGCGATTGCCCAGGCCAGAGAAACCACTGTCAAGAGTGTTGCCTGAATCTCGCGCTTGGCGACGAACTTGTTTAGCGACGCAAATGCCGTTGCCGATGCGATCACAGCTGCCAGAGCCATCAGGATTACCGGCTGCGTGGCATCGGTGTTGGTGTGATCAATGCCAAACCAACGTGCCGCTGCAACGCCGATAACCCCAAGGTTGGCAACAAAGTAGAGCGCGCCAACGAATAGCTCGCTTACATCAACCCTGTCTTTGATTTTTGTAACGGCGGCGTAGGTGAGAGCCAAACCGAGCGATGAGATTGCAACTTGAATCGCAATAGATGTCGCACTTGGCGCCTCGATGTCGGCAACCAGAGATGGCGTGACAGCAGCCAGGCTGGCCACAACGGCCGATGCATAGGCCAAAATAGCTGACTTGCTCTGCCAAGACTTCACAAACAGTGCAGCAGCGACAATGGCCAACCACAGCGCCGCGAGGTTTGAGAACATGTTCGACCATGGGGCGAGCAGCGCATAAACAGCCCAGTTGACGGTGGCTCCAATCACGGATGCACGGCGTGCTTGCTCAAACTTTTCGTTCAGCTTGTCGCTAACGGCAAACAGCATTGCCGAGCCAACAAGGGCGTTTGCCACTACTGGAAGCAATGTTGCGTATTGGTCTGCATTGCGGTCGAGTTGGGTAAACAGAATGCTTGACGCAATTGCCAATGGCACGAAACCTAGAATCCAGGAGGTCAGTTTGATTCGAGAGCTGACTTCGCCGGCAACCGTGAATGCGGCTCCCCTGTTTTGGATGAACACCGAGACCGCAAACCAGAACACGGCGAGAACTGCAAACGCCGTGGCATCGGGGTATTCAATCGAGCCAAAAACAAACTGCGGAATGGTCGACCTCAAGAAGGTTAGTGCGCCCACGCCAGCGGTAGCCCACACCCCAAGACGGTAG
>JBBAMO010000116.1:0-3757 GCA_040402495.1 Rhodoluna sp. | reverse complement strand
CTTTATGGCTCACCCATCGATGTCGTGCGCAACCAGGGTCGCGTTGTGGTGGTTGCACCGCCAGTGGTCGCGGTTCCAAGTGCCACGCCGCCCGCGCCATCGGCTGCCGTGTCGCTTGTGGCGTAGCCAGTAGGCAGGCCGTTGGCATCTGTGGTGGTTCCACCAGCAAGCGTGATGTCGCCGCCGCCGGTTGCCATCGAGCTACCGGTTGCGTTTGTGGTGTCGAGGTAGTTGTACTTGTCGACAAAAATCGAGCCCGCTGTTGCTGTGCCGGCGGCATTAGCCCAAAGTGTCAGATCGCCCTTATTGGTGCGCAAAATAAACGGTGCAGCAGCGCTGGTGCCCGCAGTGGTGGTTATCTTGCCGGTCGCCTTGAAAAGCACGCCAGCATTGAGTAGCGAAGAAACCTGGCTGCCGCTAATAGAGATGTCGCCACCGTAAACCGAAATCGGACCGGCAATTGAGTAAGCGGTGTCCATGGTCACATTGGCTGTGTTCTGGTCGGTGCCAGATGTGCCAGGGTTTCCAACGGTGATGCCGGTCACGCCCGAGTCGATACTGAACTTCGACATGGTTACAGCCTTGTCGAACGAGTTTGAGGCGTAGCCCGAGGGCGTGCTGAACGAGACTTTGCCGGTTGTCTTTATCGACGGCGCAGTGGTCACCGCATAAGAGTCGGCATTCAACTTGATGTCTGCCGATGAGGTGGTCATGTCTACCGAGTTGAGCGTGTATGCCGCAAGTGCAGCACCAAACGATGCCTGGCCAGCGCTGTATGTCGCATTGTGCGCAAAGCCCATTCCAGCAGCAATGTTAGATGTTGCTGCGGTGGTTTGGCCGTTGAGCGTGATGGTTCCAGACTTCGAAAGGAACGCCGCCTTGCCAATTTCGATGCCGTCACCAACGATGTCGGTGGTGTCTGCTGCGCCGCCCGAAGGTGAAGAACCGTAGATCGTGATGCCACCGCTTGAAGAGTTGGCGACAATGTTGCCGGCAGGGCTGTGCGAGGTGCCGGTGGTAAAGCTGATACCAGATGAGCGTGCAGCCGTTCCAGTTACTACACCTGAAAGCACAATCGAATTCGACTGAGTGCCAGTTGTGGTGATGGTCATAGGTCTCAACGCCGAACCACCAGAAATAAGTGCGCCATAAACGAAGGCAACGGTCGGCGTCACTGCCTTGCCGTAGATGTGAACCGTTCCTGCGCCTGCGGCAATCTGGGTTCCTCCGTACAGGCGCAAGCCCATGCCAGCAGCCGTGCGGCTCTCAAATGCTTGCCCAGCAAAGAAAACGTTTCCGCCAGAAGTCGAAATCGTTGAGTTTCCATACACCGTGATGGCGTTTACGCCGCCGCTGGTGGTGCCGGACGCAGTCTCGGAGTAGGACCAACCATCTGGGCGGTTGTCGCCTGCGGTACGTCCAGATTCAACACTCGAAGCACCGTCGTCGAGGCCACCAGCAAGCGTAAGCTCACCGCCAACAGTGGTGACAGTTGCTGAGGTTGGAGCCACGGTGCCCAAGGTGATCGCACCCGCCTTGTTGGCATCCGAGTCAGCCCAAAGAGTGAGGTCGCCAGCCTTGGTGGTGATCGTTGGAGTGGCAGCCTCGGTGATGCTACCCGTGGCCTTAACCAAGAGGTTGTCGGTTGCTCCGGTAACAACGGTCGACGCTCCGAGCGCGACATCGCCACCGTAGATCGAAATCGGGCCAGCAACCGACATCGATGGCGCTGTCACCGTCTTGGTGGAGTGCGAGGTTGCCGAGTTGTACTTACCGATTCGGAAAGATGGCTTGCCAGACGCAACCGTCACGCTCGACATGTCGAGAGCAGCGGTTGTGTTGCTGGTGTTCGACTGAGGCAACCAGTCGGTGCCAACCGGTTCTACTACAACAGCACCAGTTCCATTCAAGTAAGAAGCACTTGAGTCCCAGGTTAGGTTGTTCGCGGTGATGGTTGTTGTGCCAGCGGTGCTAATGGTGGTTGCCTGAAACTCCGTTGCAGCATTTCCGCTGCCCGTAACGGTGATGTCGCCAGAGGTTGAAGTCAACGAGGAGTCGTTGGTCGTGTTGATAGACCAAACGTCGTAGCTTCCAGTGGTGTTATTTGCCTTACCCGTGATGCTGATGTTGCCGGCCCCTGTGGTAACAATAAGCGGGTAAAGCAAGATGCCTCTGCGGTAGTTGTGCGCACCATTGTTGGTTGCATCGCCGTACAGAGTCACGTTTCCTGTGGTTGTGGTGATGCTCACGGTGGTGGTGTTACCCGACCATATTCCATAGGTGTTTGAACCATAGGTATTTGTCGCAGCGGTGCGGCCAGTGATTGAAACATCACCGGCACCAGTGCTGATGTTCGTGCCACTTTCAAGTTCGATGCCGCCCGTGATTGTGTTCACAGCACCGCCGGGACCTTCACCAATCAGCGTTACTTTTCCACCACTGGTGGTTATGTCGCCCTGAATTCGTACACCATAAAGACCCGAGGCGTCGGTTGCCTTGGCGTAGCCATTTGGGTATCCGTTTGAATCTACGATGGCGCCACCAGCAGCAACAAAGTTTCCGCCACCGGTGGTGATTGCGCCAGTCGAGCCGATCACATTGCCGTCTACCAGGCCATCGGCATTCGACCAAAATACGATGTCGCCGTTGGCAGTCTTGACCGTGTAGGCGCTGTTGATAAGCACGTTTCCGGTTGCCTTTAGCAAGATGTTGTTACTGCCTGCCGTGGTAACAGTGTTCTCAAGCTTGGTGCTCACACTGATGTTGCCACCGTAGACGTTGATTGGGCCGGCAATCTTGGTGTTGTTTGCAGTACTTGTTCCAGAAGTCACGGATGAGTTAGCGAGTGTCACGTTGGCAGAGCTTTGGGTGGTGCCACCGGTTCCGGCCTTGCCAATTCGCAGACTCGAAATAGTTGTGTTCAGAGTGCAGGAATAACGAATCCGTTGGCCTGAAGAGCCGAAACGATGTTCTGTTGGCTTAGGCCGTTTGCAGTCATGACGTACTGCTTGAGCGTTAGGTTTAGACGCTTTTCAACGGTTCCACCTACGGTGACATCGCGAACCCCGTCGACACCGGAAAGAATCGGTGTCGCAACATCGGAGAGCACCTTTGCTAGCGCCTCGTTGTCTTTCGACGAGATTCCCAAAGCGATGATTGGCACGCTATCGAATGAGCCAGAGAGAATCTTTGGCTGAGCTGCTTCTGGAAGGCTCGAGGTGATTGTGGCGATTGCCGCGTTTAGGTTTTCTTTAACCTTCGAAGTTGCGGTGCCGTAGTCGAACTCAACGCGAACGATCGAGATGTTGTTCTGCGAGGTCGAGGTGCTCGAAACCAGGCCATCCAGCTGGCGCACAGCGTTTTCGATTGGCTGGCTAACCTGCTTGTCGATTACCTCAGGAGAGGCCCCCGGATAGGTGGTGACAATCGCGGCCTGCGGGGTTTCGAAAGATGGAATCAGCTCTTGCTTGAGCGAACCCAGCGAAATAACGCCGAAGATGGCGATGATGACTGTTGCGAGGGCTACAACGGAACGGTTGGCAAGGCTAAGGCGTGCTAAACGGTGCATGATTTCTCTCTTTTGCGGATACTCCAAGGCTAACCGTTTAGGGGGCAGGCTGTATTCCTAGAGTTTGCTGTGAATCGGCCCCACCCTTTGGCCGCCATGCAACTGGTAAACTCGCTCTTGCTGCATTGCGGCATGCCTTCGTAGCTCAGTGGATAGAGCAAGAGCCTTCTAATCTCTTGGTCGCAGGTT
>JBBAMO010000115.1:0-3794 GCA_040402495.1 Rhodoluna sp. | reverse complement strand
CAGCAAAATTCTTAGTTGCCGAGAACTGCCTGATGTTGGCTTCGTAAAACACGCTGTCGCTAACCCAGCTCGGGTTTGCAGCTGCCTTTAGCGCCCCAGGAACCTGAGCCGACATAAACAACGCTACGCGCTTTGCCACCGCAACAGTTCCGGCACCAACGGTTGTGGCCACCACCACCGCGGCACTGTGTGTGCCAGGGTAAGCATTCTTCGGAATGGTTATCTCAATAGGAACAACCGCAGACTTTCCCGGCAAAATACTCAACGATGCCGCGGCAACCTTCGTTGCACCAAAACGGGCCCAGTCTGCCATGTCGTATGGGTCGGAGTTTGAGTCGGTGATCAGGCGGTTTAGGCCATCATCCGAAGTGTAAGAGAACCTCGCAAAAACCACGAACGAAAGTGCGCGGTCGCTTTTGTTTTGAATCAAAACTTTGTCGGTCTTGGTTTGACCAACTGTCATGGTGCCGAAGGCAAGCTCTGTGCGGGTTTGGTCGGGCAGCCCTGCGGAAGTGGCAGCATTTACCGAAAAAACGTCGGCTGCATCGGCGCTAAGGGGAGTCCAAACCTGTAATCCAGTAACCAAAAGAGTGAAAGTAGCAAGCAGGGCAATCCAACGATTCGCTCTGAAGTTATTGGCCTCGCTTTTTTTCAAGAAGGAGTACCCCCAAAGTCCTCTACTTAACTGGCTTAGAAGAGTATATCACAAAGCCAGAAGCAGGCACGGTAACGTTTTGGCTTGCCGCTATGGCTATCTTCTTACCAGAAGTGAAGTCATACACTGTGCCCTTAGCGCCAAAGGTTACCTTGGTGGTCACGGCCTTTTTGGTGAGGTTGGCTAGGTAGTAAACCGTGCCTGCTGCACCAGAGCGCTTGAACCCGAACACTGTCTTTGCAGCAGTGGTCAACGCGGTAGCTGATCCGGTAGTCACAATAGTGTTCGAAGTGCGCAACTTGTTTAGTTTGTCAAGCAACGCGGTGGTTGGGTGAGCCTTGGTTGGCCACATGATGTTGTCTACGTCGTATGGCTTTAGCGCCTTTGCGTAGGCAACTTCTTGCCCAGCATTCAACATTGGCGCACCTGGTAGCACATAAGTGAGGGCAAGCGCGCTGTTCAGGAATGCTCCCAGACGAGTTGCATCGCTCTTGCCAAGCTCACCGGTGACACTGTCGGTTACAAAGTTGATGTTTGCCGAGGTCTTGCTTGCGGTAACCAGGTTCTTTAGAACCGAGTTCCAAGCGGTGTTGAGCGTGGTTCCCTTGGACAAACCGTTTACGGCTGTCAAAAGGTCGCTGCGCTTTGCTGCACCGAACGAGTGAGTGGTGTGGGTTGCGGCTACAGGGCTTGTGGTGATGAACGCTACAGGGCGCAAAACGTTTACGCGGTAGGTGGCTTCATCCCAGAAGTCGGCAGGCTGCGCACCTGCGAGAGCCGATGCGAAACCATCGATCTCGAAGTCGGTCACCCAATTCATCATCTGAGTAATGAGTTCGGCGCGAAGCTCGGGCACTCCGTAGTCGAGAAGAGTCGCGTAGGGCTTGCCGACCGGGTGCGCGTTGTTTAGCCCTTGGTGCTGAATCCAGTCGCTGTGGTCGTTGATCCAAGTGGAGTCATTTCCAATCTGGCCAGAAACCCAGGTGAGCACAACCTTGATGTTGGCTGCGTGAGCGGCAGTAATCAATTCGTTCAAATCGGTTTCGGTGCCGAGCTCTGGGTTGATCGAGTCGGTTGCACTTGGAGCGTAGATGTCTCCGATGCCACCAGGCATCCCAGTTTGTGACACAGGGAAAATAGGTTCTAGAACAATCGCGCCAACACCAAGCGCTTGAATCGCAGGTAGCTTGGCGGTGACGCCGTCGAGGTCGTGAGTGGCACTGAAGTTACGAACGTTGATGTTGTAGTAAACCGAGTTCTTTAGCCAATCTCCAGTGGTTGCAGGAGTAAGAGTCAGACCATCGGTACCAAAACCAAGTGTTGGGTCGACAGTTGGCGTTGGGTCCACGGTTGGCTCATCGGTTGGTTCGCCGCCGCCGCTGCCATCACCGTTAGGAAGAGCGGTCCAAGCACCTGTTCCTGCAGTTACATCGATGTAGCGATACCAAGCAGCAACTACGGTCACACCGTTGTTTGTCGTGCAGGCAACTCCAAGGCTGTACTGCCCACCAACACTCTTAATCGAAGACTGTGGCAGCTTCAGAGGAGTGATGTTTGCAGATGGGGTGAAGTTCACTTCAAGCAGGTTCTTAGAGCCTGCAGGAAAAATTTGCGAAGCTGCGGCATTCCAACCGTTGGTTCCGGTGCGCTCTTGGCCGCGGTCTGAGATAAACGTGTAAGCACCGCTTGCGTTTGCAGGGCAGGTGAAGGGGTCGCTCGCGTTGTCGTTTGCCTCGGATGCGTAAACTTCGCCGGCGAAGTCCCAGGTTTTGTTGGCGCCTTCTTGGAGGGTGTACGAACCGTCGTAGAGATAAACCGGTCCGTCAGAACCTGCTGTAACTTCGGCTCGACTTGGGCTTGAATAATAGGTAAAAGCTGCAGCCATCAATGCTAGAACTAGCACCCAAGCGTAGATCGTTGCCTTTTTAGTCATTTTGATTCCCAATCTCTCTAGCATTCGAACTCCAATGCGATTGCGCGGTTATGTAAAAACTAACTTTGGAAGGTTGCCAAACGGTGTACTAAGAGTAAATAGACCCTGTGAAAGTGCTGGCATTCACCGCTGTTGCGGCAGGTGATAATTATCTCATGGCCACTGTCAACATCCAACCCACGGCGCTCGCCGTTGAGCTAACTCGCTCCGAACAGTTCTGGGGCCTACACAAAAGCATCACGGTGCATGCCGCGCACATCATTGGTGCACAGGCACTTGGCAAACGCTGGTGGCAAACCCTCGGATGGCGCGTGCCAGGAGCCGCCGTGCCTGGCTTGATCATCGCCGGAACTTACATTCAGCGAGGCGACAAAGCCTACGTTTCTTGGACCAAAGGCACCCAGCCGCTGCAAATCAACCTTAGAAACCACAAATACAGCCGAATTGTGGTTGGAGTGGCCGATGCCGAGGCGCTCGCCGAAGACATCAATGCGGCAATAATCTCCTGCTAAACGCGCCAAATAGCCCCAACCAAAAACGCATATAAGAAGTACCGAAAAAACTTGCAAACTGGGGCTTGTCAATCTTTACAAAACCGTTGTAGACTATTGGTTTGCTCCCAAACACCCCGCGCATATTTTGGCGCGCGTTCGTGACCGCATATTTCGGCGGCGCTCAGGTTTAGGGTCGCGATCTCACATCCACTCACACTACGAGTAAGCCCTTGGAGGGACATCTTGGCTGCGAAGAACGCAAAGACCATCAAGAACGACCGCTACGCACAGCGCCCATCGTTCGCAAAAACCCTAGAGCCGATTCAGGTTCCCGACCTGCTCAGCCTGCAGACCGAGTCATTCGACTGGCTTGTTGGCAACCCAGCATGGCGCGAAATCGTCGGCCCAGATGCCAAGAACGGCTTGGAAGAGATCTTTGAAGAGATCTCACCAATCGAAGACGCATCTAACTCAACTCAAGAGCCAAAGATGGGCTTGGCATTCGCCAACCCAGAGCTCTACGACCCTACCTACACTCCAGACGAGTGCAAGACCAAGGGCAAGAGCTACACCCAGCCGCTCTACATCAAGGCTGAGTTCACCAACTACCTAACCGGCGAAATCAAGAGCCAGACCGTCTTCATGGGCGACTTCCCTGTGATGACCGAAAAGGGCACCTTCGTCATCAACGGAACCGAGCGCGTTGTTGTTT
>JBBAMO010000114.1:0-3840 GCA_040402495.1 Rhodoluna sp. | reverse complement strand
GCTCACCGTTTCGACTACGAGACTCCCCTAGAAGAAACCATGCAGGCTTTTGCCGCAACACTCTTACCGTTGCTGTTACCGCAGCCAACGGCCAGGTGCGCAACTACGTGGTCACCCTCAACGTTGCAGCGCTATCGAACAACACCTCACTTGCAAGCCTCACCGTTGCGGGCCAGAGCGTTGTTGATGGCGGCACCGTGACCGTTGCTGCAGGTACCCGCTCGGTATCAGTAGTTGCCAACGTTGCCGACTCAAACGCCTGGGCAGCTGTAACCGGCCGCAGCAACCTGATTGCTGGCAGCAACACCGTTAGCATCACCGTTACCGCCGAAGATGGCACCCAGCGCGTGCACCGCGTAACCGTTGTTGTGGCAGCCCTTTCTAACAACACCAACCTCGCCACCTTCACCGTCAACGGCACTGCAGTCACCAACGGCTCAACCTTCTCGGTTGAGAGCGGCTCAACCTCGGTTGCCGTTGTTGCAACCACCGCCGACACCGAGGCCAGCGTTGCAATCACCGGTCGCACCGGCTTGGTTGCAGGCAACAACACCCTCACCGTGCGCGTAACTGCTGCCGACGGCACCGTGCGCAACCACGTTGTGACCATCGTTGTATTGGCCCTCTCGAACAACACCAACCTCAGCACGCTAACCGCTCCTTCAAAACATTTCTCGCACTCTGGGCTCCAACGACCAAGACACGGGCGAATTGCTGAGCAGGCTATCCCCTGCGTTGCTTGATGTTGCCGAGCAAGACCTGTCTAGGATGCCTGTGCTCAACGATGCCTTCGTTGGGCAGGCGTTTGCCGAGATCATTCGGGCAAGTTTTTCATCTGGAATCGATGGACTATCGGTTCTTCGAACAAGAGCCGCGCGAGTGGTGGAATTAGATGCGGGCGACAAAGCATCCTTGCTGTTGGCGCTGGGCCTAGCGGCCGCCGGAGTTGGGGCACTAATCTGCAACGACGACTCGCCTGTAATGCCTGAAGACATCGGTCCACTTGGCTATAACCAACGAGAACTTGGTTTTGCGCGGCGCGACGCAATGGCACGAAAGCTCGAGGATGGCGTTCATCCTTGCCGGATCGTTTCTGGCCTGACCAAAACCAAGGTTTTATCGGCCAAGGTGTTTGTTGGAAATCGCTTTTTAGCACCTGAGCGATACCGTCAAGCCATGCGAGGTTCGACACCGCATCTGTGCGTTGAGTTTGGTGCTGAAGAAACGAAGGTGAGCCCACTCGTGGTGCCAGGTTGCACGCCTTGCCTTACCTGCAGGCACGCCGAGGAGCTGCAACGCGACCCAGACTGGGCGATGATGGCGACCCAGTTGCAGTTTCGTCACGAAAGACTCGACGATAGCCAGGCCAGTTTGATCGCAATGGGCATTGCACTTGAGCTGTTGCTTGGTTACCTCGATGACCCAAGAAACCTTCGATTTGAGGGCAAAGTTATCGATCACCAAACCGGCCAACTTCGAGCTAACGGTTGGCGAAAAGATCCATCCTGCGAATGTCAGTCAGCGGACGTGACTGCTTCCTGAACTCAGGACTAGTTTCGCGGCGCAAATACCGTCAAGAATCTAGAAGGCTGGCGAGACCGCCCACCTTCGAAATCTGCTTGCGGGTAAGAAAGTGAGAGTTCTTTGCCTGCTCGCGTAACGCCAACGTAGAGCAACCTTCGCTCTTCGGCGATCGCGTTAGCAGTGGTTGCGTAACTGATCGGCAGATAGCCCTCGTTGAGCCCAACTAGGTAGACGTAGTCCCACTCCAACCCTTTGGCTGCGTGGATGGTCGACAGCGTTACAGCTGACTTTTGAGGTTCATGTTGCGAACGTTGGCGTTCTTCAAGCTCTTTTGCGAAGTCGGCGATGTCAGAACCATCAGGCAACTCGTCGACGATTTGGATTAGTGCCCCAAGAGCCTCCCAGCGTTCACGAGCGGCGCCGGCTTCTTCGGGCGGTTGCAGCTGCCAACCGAAAGATCTAGCGATATCACTAACAGTTTGGTCGAGCG
Organism: Rhodoluna sp.; assembly: GCA_040402495.1. Taxonomy (GTDB): domain Bacteria; phylum Actinomycetota; class Actinomycetes; order Actinomycetales; family Microbacteriaceae; genus Rhodoluna. Next base: position 1,826 of record JBBAMO010000114.1, on the reverse strand, counting down.
GTTTAGCCGTCGGCGAGACTGCCTCCACACGAATTGCCTGGATGGCACCTTGGATTTCAGGTCTGCTAAAGAAACGCTCGCCGCCACGCACCTGATAATCGATGCCTCGCTCGGACAGTGCATGTTCGAGAGGTTCCGATTGACCGTTGACGCGGTAAAGAACAGCTATCTCGTGTGCCGGCGTGCCCTGTTTTAGCTTGTCTTCAATCTGCGATGCCACCGCGGCAGCCTCTTTGGCGATGCTTGCATAAGCGCGCTGGCTCGGCGCGGTTCCGAGCGCACCTTCCGAGCTCAGTGGCTCGAGTCGCGAGACATCCGAGGTTAGGCGATTCGCAAACGAAACGATTTCTTGAGTGGAACGGTAGTTTCTGGTGAGTTGCACTACGTTTGCAGATTCAAAGCGGTCGGCAAAGTTGTGCAGGTATTCGCTGGTGGCTCCGGTGAACGAGTAAATCGTCTGGTTTGGATCGCCAACCACACACAAATCGGTGTGGTCGCCTAGCCAAGCATCCAAGAGCGCATGCTGCAGAGGAGAGATGTCTTGGTACTCGTCGACGGTGTAGAAACGGTACTGCTGGTGAACATGAGCGAGCGCTCGTGGTTCAGCCCTCAGCAGCCCGAGATTCAGAATCAAAACATCTTCCCAGTCGAGCCGGTTTGCCGAGACTTTTTCGGCCTCGTAGGCGCGTTGCAACTTGAGGTTTACCTCTGGGCTTAGCCCACCTACTTGGCCGCGAGTGGCAACCCTCTCTTCGTATTCTTCAAGAGAAAGCATCGAGTACTTGCGCCACTCGATTTCTGCAGCAATGTCTCGAACCGCCGCGGTATCGAACTTGAGCCGAAGCCCCTCGGCCGCCTTGGCGATGAGCTTGACCTTGGAGTCGATGACCATCGGAGCAGGCACACCCGCGTATTGAGGCCAGAAGAACTGCAACTGCGACAGCGCTGCTGCGTGGAAGGTTTTTACCGAAACCCCAGACGTGCCCAATTGCCTGAGTCGCGATCGAAGTTCGCCAGCTGCGCGGTTTGTGTAGGTTAGGGCCATCACGCGGTTTGCTGTGTAATAGCCGCTCGCGATTCCATGGGCGATGCGGTGGGTTACCGTGCGCGTTTTTCCAGTGCCGGCCCCAGCCAGGATGCAAACCGGGCCGATTAGCGTCTCGGCTGCAAGCCGCTGCTCTGGGTCTAGTGCGTCTAAAAGCTCGTCCGAGTTCACGAGCGTTCGGTCTTACTGGTCAGCTCTTTACCAAACCACTGTTCGATGATTGCGCGAGCAATGGATATCCGTCCCGGCAGCAACAACTCAGATGCCTCAGCCTCAAGCTCTGCCCGGCTGAACCATCGCAATTTTTCAATCTCCAAGCCATCGGCAACTTCGAGTTGTTGACCGACTGCCTTGGCTGCGAAGCCAAACATCAGAGAATGTGGAAAAGGCCAAGCCTGGCTGCCGAGGTAGGTGATTTCGGTCACGCGAAGACCAGCTTCTTCGAACATCTCCCGCTTAACCGCGGCGTCTAAAGATTCACCCGGCTCAACGAAGCCGGCGAGTATCGACCAACGATTTTCTTCCCACACGCCCTGCGAACCAAGCAGGATGCGGTCGTTGTCGTCGACGATTGCAACGATCACGGCTGGATCGGTGCGCGGATAGGTTTCTAGATCGTCGCTGAAGCAACGTCTGACCCATCCACCCTGCTCGATCACAGTTGGTGTGCCGCAGCGCGAGCAGTACTGGTGACTCTCGTGCCAGTTAGCCAGAGCAAGTGCCTGAGTGAAGAGCCCAGCGTCACGAACTCCCAACCCGGCTCCGGACTTGCGAAGATGGT
>JBBAMO010000113.1:0-3844 GCA_040402495.1 Rhodoluna sp. | reverse complement strand
GCCAAGCCATATTTGTGAAGCAAACCAAGTAGCGATGCCCAACTTCGACGATAAAGACCGCGTAGAAGTTGTTCGCATAACCATGCCTTCTGGCGAGAGGGCAGGCGGAAACTTCTTTGAGCAAATTGGCGGAACAGAAACCTTCAAGAAGCTGGTCGACAAGTTTTACGAAGGCGTTGCGACCGACGATGTTTTGCGACCGATGTATCCCGAAGAAGACTTAGGCCCTGCAGCCGAACGACTTCGCATGTTTTTGGAGCAGTATTGGGGCGGTCCAGACACATATCAGCAAGAGCGCGGTCATCCTCGTTTGCGCATGCGTCATGCTGTTTTTCACATCAACCCGTTGGCTCGCGAGCGTTGGCTACTTCACATGGAGAAAGCGGTGGACTCGATTGATCTTGCGCCGTTGCACAGAGCAGAACTTTGGGCCTATCTCGATCGCGCTGCAACCGCGATGCTCAACACTTTCGAAGACTAAACGCTGAAAGTTTTGGCGGCTTTAGCCAACACGTGCCCGTGCATTGTGCTCAGACGCACCCATCCTTCGGCTTCGTAAACGCTCACCGTTTCGTCTTCGGTTAAGAAGCCCAGACCAGCAGCCACAAAGGCAGCACCGGTTGGCACAGCGCTAACCAGATCAATCGACTTTCCCCAGATTTCACCACGGATGCGCGCAGCGATCGGTCCGCCTACTGCTTCTGGCAGCGCATCGGCTACTTCCGCGATTCCATCCTTGGCGATTTCAGATATTCGAGCCTCGGTGAGCGAACCGGTTTCTGCCCATCCCCCACGCGGAGGCATGATGCCAGCCCAAGGAGCGCGTTCGCTTGCTGGCAGAGAGATTGCTGACGTTTTCTTGTTCCAAACAGGCTCGTCGAGCACTCGCGCGAGTCGATCCAAAACTGCCGAAATTGGCACCAGCGACTCAACTTCGGCCTCGTCGGCAAGTTCGCAGGTGCGAAGGCCCATGACGGTTGGCCCGCTGTCCATTAGACTTCCGGAGAAAATCGGCGCTACGTATGCGGCCAGAAGCGCTCCGTAGGCTCGAAGCCTAACCAGACCTTCAGGGTCGAGTCGTTTTGCTCTTGTGAGGTACGCCTGCAGGTCTTGTGCTGTCTCGCGGTCGGCGAGGATAAATTCGTTCTTCATGGCTGTGTCTAAACTTACCTTGCAAGCATGCCCGCAGAGAGGTTGACACCGTTGAGCATCGAAGTGCCGATTCCAGAAGATCCGCTAGCCGAACTGATTTCTACCCTCAACCTGCAGAAGCTAGAAGGCGAACCTGGCAAAGAAGACATCTTCGAAGGACCCTCTCAATGGATGCCGCACGGCAGAGTTTACGGTGGCCAGGTGCTGGCTCAGTCACTGGTTGCGGCAGCTCGCACCATCGACGAGGCGCGCCCTGTGCACTCTATGCACGGCTACTTTTTGCGTGCCGGCGATATTCACCTGCCAATTACCTTCTCTGTCGACCGCCTTCGCGATGGCCGCTCGTTTAGCACCCGCCGCGTTCAGGCATTCCAAGAGGAAGAGCCGATCTTTTCTATGATTGCCTCCTTCCAGGATGTCGATCCTGGGCTCAACCACCAAGATGTGTTTCCGCAAGGCATCACGCAACCCGAAGACTTACCCACTGCGGCGTCATTGATGGGCGACAACCCACACCCTGTTGCGCAATACTGGGCCAAGGCCAGACCATTCGACATGCGGCATGTTGATAGCCCGATTTACTTCACAGTTGAGGGCAAGCAGGTTGCCAGTCAGGCAGTTTGGCTGAAGAGCCTTGGCCCACTGCCAGACTCCGCTGCATTGCACACGGCTGCCCTCGCGTATCTGAGCGATTACACAATCTTGGAGAGCATCTACCGCAGGCACGGCATCGCTTGGGCTCATCCTGGTTTAAAAACTGCCAGCCTCGACCACGCGATGTGGTTTCACCGCCAAGCACGCGTTGACGACTGGCTACTTTACGTGCAGGAGTCGCCGAGCGCACAAGGGGGTCGCGGGCTTGCGTTGGGCAGGCTGTTCACGCGTGACGGCGTGCTGCTAGCGACCGTTGCCCAAGAGGGCATGGTTCGCGTTCCAGAAATCGTTTAGCCAGAAACCTTTTAGTCGCGGGTTAGGCGACGGTAGGTAGAGCGATGTGGCTTTGCGGCCTCGGCACCCAAGCGCTCTATCTTGTTCTCTTCGTACGATTCAAAGTTTCCTTCGAACCAGTACCACTGGTCTGGGTTGTCGTCGCTACCTTCGTAGGCCAAGATGTGCGTGGCCACTCTGTCGAGGAACCAGCGATCGTGTGTGATCACAACTGCACAGCCAGGAAAATCTAGCAACGCATTCTCGAGGCTTGAGAGCGTTTCAACATCCAGGTCGTTTGTTGGTTCGTCGAGAAGCAACAGGTTTCCACCCTGCTTGAGTGTTAGCGCAAGGTTTAGACGGTTGCGCTCACCACCCGAAAGAACGCCGGCAGGCTTTTGCTGATCTGGCCCCTTGAATCCGAAGGCTGCAACGTAGGCGCGCGAAGGCATTTCTTGCTGACCAACCTGCATGTAGTCGAGTCCATCCGAAACAACTTCCCAAAGCGACTTGTTTGGGTCGATGCCCGCACGGCTCTGGTCTACATAGGAGATCTTCACGGTCTCACCGATCTTGAGCTCTCCGCCGTCTAGTGGCTCCATGCCAACGATGGTCTTGAACAGAGTCGACTTACCCACACCGTTCGGGCCGATAACGCCCACGATTCCGTTGCGAGGCAGCGAGAACGATAGCCCGTTGATTAGCGAGCGACCTTCGAAACCCTTTTGAAGGTTCTTTGCTTCGAGCACAACGTTTCCGAGGCGCGGGCCGGCAGGAATCTGGATTTCTTCGAAGTCCAACTTTCTTGTCTTGTCGGCTTCTGCTGCCATCTCTTCGTACTTAGCCAAACGAGCTTTCGACTTTGTTTGACGAGCCTTAGGGCTTGAGCGAACCCAGTCCAGTTCATCGCCAAGACGCTTAGCCAACTTGGCATCTTTCTTACCCTGAACCTCGAGGCGCTCGCGCTTCTTCTCTAGGTAGGTTGAGTAGTTGCCCTCGTATGGGTAGGCGCGACCGCGGTCGAGCTCCAAAATCCATTCGGCAACGTTGTCGAGGAAGTATCTATCGTGGGTAACTGCCAAAACCGCGCCAGGATACTTGGCGAGGTGCTGCTCGAGCCAAAGTACCGACTCGGCGTCCAAGTGGTTAGTTGGTTCGTCGAGAAGCAATAGATCTGGCTTTTCTAGAAGCAACTTGCAAAGTGCTACGCGACGACGCTCACCGCCAGAAAGGTTGGTCACAGGTAGGTCGCCTGGAGGGCAACGCAGGGCATCCATGGCCTGCTCTAGTTGGCTGTCCAGATCCCATGCGTCGAGGTGGTCGATCTCCTCTTGAAGTTTGCCCATTTCTTCGAGCAAGGTGTCGAAATCGGCGTCTGGGCTAGCCATTTCTTCTGAAATTTGATTGAAGCGATCGAGTTTGCCTTTGATGCCTGCAACTGCTTCTTCAACGTTGCCAAGAACGGTCTTAGTCTCGTCAAGCGGCGGCTCCTGCATTAGCATGCCAACGCTGAACCCTGGACTCAAGCGAGCTTCACCATTTGTGGTGCTCTCGAGTCCAGCCATGATCTTGAGCACGGTCGACTTACCAGCACCGTTAGGTCCAACAACTCCGATTTTGGCTCCAGGGAAGAAGGCCAGCGTCACGTCGTCGAGAATCACCTTGTCGCCATGCGCCTTGCGGGCTTTAATCATCTGGTAAATAAATTCGGCCATGCCTATTTATCGCTTTCGAAAGTGGTTTGGGGGGGCTTAAAGAGCGGCCG
>JBBAMO010000112.1:0-3878 GCA_040402495.1 Rhodoluna sp. | reverse complement strand
AAGCCGTCAACCTGCAATTTGCGCAGATCGTTCTCAGTTTTGCGCATCACATGTGTAACACGGGGAGATGACTCGATGTCAGACGCACCGTATGGCACCACGATGTCCTCTGCTGGGACAAAGATGGACGTTTGGCGGTCCAAACTTGGGTCGAAGTACACCTTTTTGAAGGCGTTACCCGACAAACCCAAGCCCCACAGCATGCGCTCGTGTTCTGGGCGGAACTCTTTCATCACATCAGTGAGTTCGTAGTTCATGTCGGCCGCAACACGGGTGGCAGCGTCCTTCTTTTCCTGCGTTTCCTTGCCGATGATCTGTGTTTTCACAGGGCCGGCCGCTGGGAACGTGGACATCATGACTTCAGCTTGGAATTTCACCAGTGCTTCGGACAAAAGTGGGTGGTAAACGCCGCAAGCGCCAACCCATGGCTCTGCTCGCTCTTCCAATTTCATGCCGAGCAGCTCTAAACCGTCGACATACGTCTGCATCCAGTCTTTGCGGGAAGCAACGTCGTCTTCGTAGTCCTCAACGAGGTCCGAAACGATCTCGGCAATGACGTCGTCATCCAAAACTTCGGCCAAGTTCTCGTCAAAGTCATCGTCTTCGATGCCGCCGAGGGAAATTTCCAGGTCACCGATCTTGATCGTCATCTCTTCGGGGTCAACAACCTCGATTTCGATGCCGTCATGGTTCTCTTCTGCACCTGCGTCGAGTGATTCCAAGCCTTCTGGGGCTTCGTAGAAACTTTTTTCAATCATGATCGTCCTTAGTAATAACTCATCTTGCGTCTATGGTTGAACGGCTCGTCTTCTTCGTCCGTTTGCAACCGCAAGAACCCACCTTTTCTGAACCGGATCAGCGCCTGTGTGCTTGAGTCAACCAAGTCATCGTGGTCTGAGTTTGGAAACGCAGCCATCTCTTCGATGAGCTCGTCAGCCCAGCGTGTTGCTGGAGCCCAGACCTTGCCACTGGCAAACAAATCAGCTACAGAGTTGATACGCACCATCTTATCATTCCCCCTGCTCGGAGTAAATTCAGAAACAGAGATGCCCATGGCCCTCAGTTCAAAAATAAGTGGCGCACCAGACGCCTTCGCTTCCACTACGAAAGCATCCGGCTCCCACTCTTTGTAGTGGTTGAACGCCTTCTCCTTCAGCTCGGGGAACTCCATGCGCTTCTTGAACGCATCCAACAGGATCACGTTCGGGTCGTTTGGGTTCTCGTTCAAATAGAACACCCCCCAGGTCGTGCATGCCGAATAGTCAGACCGTTCGGATTTGGTGAAGGCCGTGTCCCAAGACTGGATGATGAACTCGCAGCGGGGTGGGCGGTCTTCCTTCCACTCCTTCCACCACTCGCGCTTGACGATCGCACCCTCTTCGGACGTCGGGCTCTGCTGATACTGGGCGTTCCACTTGCTGGCCGGCAACTCTAACTGGAGAGCTTCGAGTTCAGCCAAGCTCCAAAACTCTGGCCACAGGGGGTTACCGCTCGGAAGGATCGCAGGGAAGTTGATCACCTCCCAAGTCTCGCCGTCTTTGTCCACCATCGATTGGAGAATCTTGCCGGTCAGGTCGCGCTTGGCCCAGCGTGTCATAACCACTACGATTGAGCCGCCTGGTTGCAGACGTTGGCGTGGACCGGAGGTGTACCACTCATACACCTTATCGAAAACTGACGGGTCACCGGAAGCCAGTGCGGCCTCTTGTTCGGAGTGTGGGTCATCGATGATCAGCAAGTCAGCGCCCTTACCGGTCACGGTACCGCCAACACCGATCGCAAAGTATTCGCCGTTGCCACTGGTTGACCATCGGCCCGCAGCTTTGGAGTCTGATCGCAAAGTCACGTTGGGGAAGATGCGCGCATAGGCTTCTGAGTCCACCAAGTTACGCACCTTACGGCCAAAGCCCACGGCCAGTTCGGCTGTGTTCGAACACTGGATGATCTTCTTGTTCGGAAACTTGCCCAAGAACCAAGCCGGCAGCATGAAGGACGCGAACTCGGACTTGGTGTGTCGAGGTGGCATGTTGATGATCAGACGTTTGATCTTGCCACTGGCGATCTCTTCGAACTTCTTGGCCATGACTTTGTGGTGACGGCCGTCGATGAAGCCTGGCCACATCTCTTTGACAAAGGCGGCGAAGTCCCCTTGGGCTTTTTCGCGTTTGACGCTGTGTTCGTACTCGGCCAGTTCGGCAAAGAACGCTTCCTGCTCATTGATGGGCAGTTTTGAAATCTTTTCAGTTATCGCGTCAATGTCCATTGTGTTCTTTCAAAATGTCGTTCATCGCCTTTTGGAGAACCGCGAACTCCTGTTCCGTAAGCATCAGAGCGTAACAGTGGCGGCCCAAATACCAGTGGCGTTTAAACCGCAAGGCGCAACGCCCAGCGATGATCAGGTCCTTGAAGTAGTCCATGCGGAGCCCGAATTTTTATTTTTTTGGTTCATTCCGTGTGTTCCATTGCTCAATAGCCTCGTCGTGCCACTTGCCTTCGTCTGGGTATTCCCTTCGAACTTCACCGGTCGTGGCTCCGCAGCTGTTGCAACTTGCCAATCCCCAGCGGTATGTGCTTCCGTCATCAAACGAAAGCCCGTCAGTCCCGCCGCAAAAAGGGCACGGTTTTACAAAAGTGGCCATAGGTCCCTCCATGTCATCCAAAGCATGAACCCCAGGTAGAAAGCGTATGAAGCGCCGGCAGCCGCAAGCCAGAAGTCAAACTTCATTTTCCACAAGGGCCTAGGGCCGCCATGTAGTCTTCTTCTGTTGGTAGCGTTTTGTTTTTCAGCCATCAGAGCATCAGCATCTTCAGGCGTGGCTATTTCCAAGAACACTTCAAATCGGTTTTCGCACTTTGTGACTTTCATGGCATCACTTTCATAGTAGGGAAAGAAGGCGACCCCGCGCGCACCACCTGAATCTTCTGTAACTCAGATAGGTAGGCAATCGCGTCATCCTTTGCTTTCAATGATGGCGTTGTAGCCGAAGTCGACTGTGGCAAAAGCCATGCTCGCGTCTTGTCGATCGCTTCTTGCAGTTGTTTGTCGTTCATGGCAACTTCCTAAAAGAGACATACGTCGGACGGATGGACCTGGCATTCCTGGGCAACCCCTTGCATGCACCCATCTCTATCAGCTTCTTCATGACACGATGAACATTCCCCCGCCCCTTGTCGCCGGTCATCCTCATCACATCATCAATCGACGGCCCATAACCAAACCTCTTCCAATACTCATCGATAACAAGGAACACTGTCCTTTGTTTCTCCGTCATAAGCGCCCCCAATACTTCATCTTTGTTTTTCATACTGTACCCCTGTTACAGTTCCCTGTTACACATCATCTGTACCAGAGTTACAGTTCCATTTTTTATATACCCCCCACCCCTTTTCGTAGGAAAACACAAGGGGGGCCTCTTTGCTGTGGTGTTACGGCGCATCGAAGCTGTCCGATTTTTCTTGGGATTGAGTGTGCAAAACAGTATGCGTATAGGATTCCCGCGCGCCTAGCCCAATTGGCGGGGCACCCGTGGGGTTGGGGTCGTCTTCCCCTGATTCTTGGGGCGTGGGCCCTGCTGCCAGTTCTGCCAGTAGCGATGCGCCATCATCCACGGGCCGCGCTGGCTTTGCTTCTATGTCTTGAGCGTGCGAGCCGAGTACCTTCATCAATCGGGCCTTGATGTCGCTGGCCTTGTGGTCGATGCGCTCGACTGTCTTGTGCTCGGTGAATGCTTGGACTTCAAAGAGCGAGCCGAGAAGCTTCAGGCATTGCACGCGCTGAGCTGGGGGAAAGTCTTCATTAAGGCTGTGCTGCACCAGCTGCTGCACCAGCAAGGCCTTGAGCTGGGCGGGGGTTCGATGTTTCTCTGCTTCTAGTGCCA
>JBBAMO010000111.1:0-3887 GCA_040402495.1 Rhodoluna sp. | reverse complement strand
AACCCGTGCTGCCGCCGTGAAAGGGCGGTGTCCTAGGCCTCTAAACGATGGGGCCGAAAAGCGCGATGCTTGTTAGCACCAGTGGTCAAGATTACCTGCCTTATGGCATGTTTGGCAACCCGAGGGTTAGTTTAGTTATATGAATCTTTCGTTTTTGCGCGCCCTCACACCTCGTGTGCGCCGGCTCGCGGTTGGATTCACGCTGATTTTTGCTTTGATTACCACCAGTGCTGTGCTTGCGCCGGCCTATGCAGTGCCGAGTTATCCGAGCCAGGCAGAGGTTGACGCTGCCAAAAAGAAGGTCACGGCCAAGCGAGCGATGATTGCTCGCCTCGACAAGATCATTGCCGACCAAAATGCCGAAGCCGACCGGCTTTCGAGGATCGCCCTGGTGAAAGGCGAGAAGTTCAACCAGGCTCAGGACGCTGTAGATGTGATCGCAGCCAAGGTGAAGGTTCTTCAGGGCGAGGCCGATGCGGCCAACGAACAGGCCGACCAGGCCAAGATGCAACTGGGCCAGCTTGCTGCTCAGATGTATCGCAATGGCACCAGCGGCACCACGCTAAACCTGTTGCTCAACGCATCCCAGGCCGACGACCTTTTGTATCAGCTTGGTCAGAGCGAGAAGATTGCTCAGCAGAGCGACACCATTTATAAGAAGTCGATCGAGAAGCAAAAGTACGCACAGTCGCTCACCGATGCTCTGGCAGTTGCTAAAACTCAGTTGGCCGAAAAGGCCAAGGTTGCGCAGGATGCTTTCGACGCGGCAACTTCGGCTGCAAATGCCGTTGAATCGGAACTAGCAAAGTCGAAGGCAATCAACCGAACCCTATTTGCGCAGTTGGCGTTTTTGCAGAACAGTTCCTCCGACTTGGAACGCCAGCGCGCCGAAGGCTTGGCTGCTGAGAAACGTCAGAACGAAGGTTCTGCCGACCTAACCGCGCCAGAGCTATACAACGTTTCAGACGCCGACCCAGAAAAGGTTGCGGTCGCAATCAACTTTGCCAAGCGTCAGCTGGGCGAGTGGTACGTGCTTGGCGGTATGGGTCCAACCGTTTGGGACTGCAGTGGAATTACCAAAGCCTCATACGCAGCGGCGGGTATCTACATCGGCACGCACTCGGCAACCAACCAGTTCAACACTCTGGCTGCCGACCGCAAGCTGATCCCACTGGCCGAACGTCAGACCGGCGACATCATGTGGTACACCCAGGAGCCGCAAATTTTCAACGGCGACAAGTACCACGTGGTTTTGTACTTAGGCGCAAACATGATGCTTGAGGCACCGCATCCCGGTGCCACCGTGCGCATTAGAGATGTGCGCTGGGGTGAGTTGTTCCGCTACGCGGGCCGCCCAAGCGCCAACTAAAAGTTTTAGTGACCTTCGGTCTTGAAGCGTTCGATAGCTTCAACAATTAGGCGCTCGGCAACATCTTTGCCCTGCCAGTCGCCAACCTTTACCCACTTGCCAGGCTCTAGGTCTTTGTAGTGCTCGAAGAAGTGCTTCAACTCGTTCTTGGTTTGTGCGGGCACATCGTCGATGTCTTTGATGTGAGCCCAACGAGGGTCTTTGTCTAGAACGCAGATTAGCTTCTCGTCGATGCCGCCGTCATCTTCCATGGGAAGCACGCCAACTGGGCGAACGGTGCAAACTACGCCTGGGTAAACAGGGAACTCAAGAAGCACGAGTGCGTCTAGTGGGTCGCCGTCGCCGCCTAGGGTGTTGTCGAAGTATCCGTAGTCGATTGGGTAGACGAACGGGGTGAACAGAACGCGGTCAAGGTGAACGCGACCGGTCTCGTGGTCGACTTCATACTTGTTGCGGCTTCCGCGAGGAATTTCGATAACGACGTCGTGTGCCATGGTGCTCCTAAATAGAGTTGTCTCAAGAAAGTTTAGCGAAAGGGCACCGTGAGCAACCGACCACGCCTAACACCTGCCATGGCAGATGTGCGACGTTCGGTGCGCGAAAACTGGGATGCCGCCGGCGTTGCAGAGAGCGACTTGGTTCTGGTGGCCGTTTCGGGCGGAGCCGACTCCATGGCGCTCGCCGCTGCCGCTTCGTTTGAGGGTGCGCGCGCGGGCATCCGTGTGGGGGCCGTTGTGGTTGAACACGGGCTTCAGGAGGCAACCAAAGTTGTGGCCGCCGAAACCACCGAAACCCTGCGCGGATGGGGGCTGGCGCCGGTTGAGTTGCGCACGGTTGTGGTTGGCAACGATGGCGGGCCAGAGGCCGCGGCACGAACCGCTCGATACGACGCTCTCGAAGCCGCTCGGGTTGAAACCGGAGCGCGCTTTGTGCTGCTTGGCCACACACTCGACGATCAGGCCGAAACCGTGCTGCTTGGGTTGGCGCGAGGCTCTGGCGCAAAGTCGCTTTCGGGCATGAGCCCGGTTGGCGAGATTTACCTGCGACCAATGCTCGACCTTCGCCGCGAAACCACCGAGGCGTTTTGTGCCGACAGCGGCATCGATGTTTGGCACGACCCGCAGAACCTTGATGCGGCCTACCTGCGCGTGCGCGTGCGCAACCAGGTGTTGCCGCTGCTCGAAGAAACCCTCGGCCCGGGCGTTGCCGAAGCGCTTGCTCGCACGGCGGGGCAACTTCGCCAAGATGCAGCCGCGCTCGACGCTCTGGCATCGGTGACGTTTGCCAAGAATGCCAAGCTTTTGCCAACCGCGGTTGAACTCGAAGTTGCAGGCCTAACACCGCTGATTGCGGCCATTCGATCGCGCGTTTTGAAGCTCGCGATTGAGGCGGTCGGCGGGCAGCCAACGCAGGCATCGGTGGAGTCTGTGACTCAACTTGTAACGGATTGGCACGGACAGAAATCGCTCGCCCTGCCAGGGGCTAGAGTAGAACGAACGGGTCAAAAACTCGTCTTCAGAAGCGCTAAAACCCTTGAAACAGGAGCCTGTTAGTGGACATCGAAAAGGTCGCCGGCGACATCACCAAAATTCTTGTCACCGAAGAACAAATCACCGCAAAAGTAAAAGAGTTGGCTGCGCAAATTGATGCGCGCTACGAAGGCAAAGATGTCTTGCTGATCGGTGTTCTAAAGGGCGCTGTCATGTTTATGGCCGACCTCTCACGCGAGATGCAGATTCCGGTGCAGATGGACTGGATGGCAGTTTCTTCATACGGCTCAGGCACCCAGTCGAGTGGTGTGGTTCGCATTCTTAAAGACCTCGATGCAGATGTTCTAGGCCGCCACGTGCTGATTGTCGAAGACATCGTTGACTCGGGTTTGACTCTCTCTTGGTTGGCTTCCAACCTCAAGGCTCGCGGCGCAGCATCGGTGGAGATTGTGGCGTTCTTGCGCAAGCCTGAAGCAGCCAAGGTTGCCGTTGAAGTTGAGTTTGTTGGCTTCGAAATTCCGAACGAGTTTGTTGTTGGCTACGGCCTCGACTACGCCGAGCGCTACCGCACCGTCAAGGGCGTGGCAATTCTGGCACCAGCCGTTTATTCATAGTTATTCCCCGTAAGCGAACAGCCGAGACACAGGGGAATGTCATTGGGTAGCCTTATGTTTAGTCACCTTGCACAGGGAAAGGACGGAGCGAAAGCTCCAGATCAGTTTGAAAAAATTTCTTAAAGGTCCATTTATCTACATCTTCGCCGCACTCTTAGTGGTGTTCATCGGCTCAAGCATGTCGACGGGCGTTTCCTTCAAGCAGGTAGACACCTCGGTTGGCATCAGCCTGCTGCGCGACGGCAAGGCCGAGTCGGTAAAAATCTACGATGGCGACCAGCGCGTAGACATGATTTTGACCGGTGTAGATTCCACCGTGAAGTCCGACCACGTGCAGTTCTTCTATGTTTCTTCGCGCGCGATCAACTTCAAGTCTTACCCAGAAGAACTGCGCGAACTTTGGGGCGTAAACCT
>JBBAMO010000110.1:0-3904 GCA_040402495.1 Rhodoluna sp. | reverse complement strand
CATCCTGAGTGACAGAGTTAGGAACCCAAGCAAACTCTGCAGCATCAAACTCGTTGAGGCTTAGCTTGCCCGACCAACCTGCGGTGGTCTGGTTGCTTACGGTGAAACCAGCGTTTGCCTCGTGAGACACGATTACAGCGTTGTTCTCAACACGCATCTGACGCGATGAACGAATCAGGTTGATGTGAAGTGCTGCGGTGTCAACACCAGGACCAGCCGATGGGTAGTACTTCTTGACTAGCTTCAAGGCAAGGGCTTCGTTAGCAGTCTGCTGCGAGGCGCTCTTCACGTTGAAGTTGTAAGAGTACTTCTTACCATTTACGGTGATCGAGTGGTTGTCGGTCATGGTGTTAGCAGCAACGATTCCGTTGTACCACTTTGAACCAGGAACAGCGAAGCTCGAGTTAAGAAGGCCAGGCTTCGAACTGAACGGCTTTAGCTGGTTGGTCATGGTTGCGAAGCGTGGGAACGCGAGAAGGAATGCGAGACGCAACTCCTTGCCCTTGGTTCCGCGGCTAGCAGCAAATGGACCGGTGTAGTCATCGGTGGTTCCAGCGCCGTTACCGGTGCGGAGGTCGATGTGCTCGTATGCGCTTGACGCACCCTTTAGAAGGCCGATCTTCTTGCTATTGCTGAGGCTCAGCAAGGTCGCGAAACCAGCAGCACCAGGCATACCTTGGTAAAGGTTGATGTCGCCGTTCTGTAGAGCCTGAACCGAAGCGGTTCCGTCAGCTACATACTTGAAGACAATCTGCTTCACCTGGTTAGACGCTGGCAATGCAGGACCTGACTTGTACTTGCTGTTCAAGTCAAGAGTCACGGTTGCGTTGTCGTAGTCGAACGACTTCAACGAGTACGCTCCGTTGCCAACTGCGATGAGTGGCTTTGCGGTGCGGCTGTATGAGTGGTCGTCGAAGTTGTAGTCGTTGGTCCAGATGTCACCGATAGCGGCCATGCGAGCCTTGGCAGTTGCATTGTTTGCGTAAGCGCCGTTGTAGTCCGATAGGAACTTGGCCTTAGCTGCAAGGTTTGCTGCTGCTGACTGAGCGGTGGTCTTGCCATCCTTCATCTGCTCAAGGGTGTGAACCGGTGAGGCGCCTGGAGTCTGAACTTCCCAGTCTGGCTGGTATTCATCAAACTTGACAGTCAATGACATGTGGTCTGCAGAAAGCACTGGGTTGCCAACGACGTGGTTGTCGTAAGCGCCGCCGTAGCCGCCTGAGTAGAACTTTGAACCAGCGTCAGAGTTTGGGTCGCCCAAGCCGGCCTTGATCGAGTACTTGCTCGAAGAGATTACGTGGCTTAGAAGTAGGTCAACGGCGTCGATAGGAGTACCGTCTGACCAGGTTTGACCCTTGTTAATGGTGTACTGCACCTGGAAGTCCTTGGCAGTGTCCTTGACGATCTTGTAAGAGCCAAACTTGGTGTTACGAATCAACTTTGGTCCGTTGTCGTAGTACCAGAAGCCCATGCCCGTTAGGTAGGCAACGTCGGCGTTGATGGTTGAGTTCTCATCTGGGTTAGCGGTGTTGAGCGAGCTCCAACCTAGTCCATCGCCGATAATCAGCGTGGTCTTAGATGCAGCTTCAGCCATGGGGCTAAGGCCAACCAGGCTGGCGACTGTAAGTGCACCAGTGGCAACCAAAGCAATTCCGCGGCGGAACTGATTTGCTTTCATTTGTTTCTCCTTGTTGGATTACAGGATCTGTAACCGTTTGCAAACAAATGCAACCAGCCACTTCACCGTGGGTAAGAACAACACTAAAACGGTTTTCACATGAAATTAACTAAAAATCTTGATTCTTACATTTTGTAACATTCCCGTTACATTCGGCTTTTGCTAGTTTTAGACCATGAACGAACTCTTCGCCATCGGTTTTGCAGCTGGTTTGGCGCTGGCAATTCCCCTCGGACCTATTGGCATCATGATGATCAACGCAGCCATCGAGCGCGGCTGGCGTCATGGTGCGGCCGCGGCCCTTGGCGCAGCATCGGTGGATGCCACCTATGCGCTAATCACTTTTGTGGTGGGTTCAGCAGTAGCTGGATTACTTGCAACAGCAGCCACAGCCTTGAGCTTGATTGGTGCTGCAGTGCTGGTCTTCATCGGTTTGCAGATCTTGGTGAAGAACATTCGCATGCTGGCTAGCAACGATGTCGCGCCGACATCTTCGAAGGCCGGTGCAAGCCCCTTCAAGACATTTGGCATCTTTGTTGCTGCGGTAGCCATCAACCCGCCGACTGCTATTTACTTCTTATCTATTGCTCCTAGCATCGGAGCGTTGGCTGCCGGCGCTCCCCTGGTTGGGGCTCTCGTATTTGCCGCCGGAGCGTTTGTTGGTTCGGTTTTGTGGGGTCAGACACTCGCACTAATTGGAATCGGGCTTAGAAGTGTTACCACTAATAAGGTGCGCGCCTACCTTGGCATGCTAGGTGGCGCGTTGATCGTGACCTTGGCTTTCGTGCTTGCCTCGCAAGCGTTTTGATTTGTTACGCGGTGGATTCAGGGTCTAGGTTCAGATACTGCTAATCTTGGCGAACGATCCTTTTTGGCTCGTGCTATCTCCAACCTTTCAGGGGAAGTCGGTGCAAATCCGACGCTGACCCGCAGCCGTAACCGAGAAATCGGAAGTCGGAATGCCTGACTGGAAAGTGATGACTCCATTTAACCGTCGAGGTCTACGGTCGGAGTCGACCGAGATTCGTTCGGTCGTCTTCGCATCCAGATTTCGCTAAAGCGAAAGGCTCTCTAATGAGAACCAACTCTGGTTTGCGTTTTACCGCAAAATCAATCGCAACATTTGTTGCAGCAGCAATCGTGCTCACGCTCACAGCGTGCGCGCCGACTACCCAACACCCAAAAACCGCTGAGTTCTTGCAGAGCAAGTTCAGCGCAGCTGGCGTGGAGGGTTTCACCCCAGGCGAGATCGATTACGGTTTCACCTTGGAAGCTCTAACCCAGCTTTGGGCAACTGGAACTAATACAGACGCAGAAGTGAAGGCCGCCGCGGCATCGTTGTGGCAATCGAGTGACGTTAGCGACAAGACTTCATATTTGTTTGACCAAAAGAATGGCCAACTTAAGGCGGGACTGGCTGGCAAGGCTCTAGTCTTTGGCAAGCTCTACGGCCAAATGGGATCTGGCACCTTCAAGGGAATTGTTGGCTCGCTAGCGCTAGCGGTTTCGGCTGGCGGAAAAATCGCTGGATCTGAAGGCAACGTCTTTGATTACGGCTGGACCACGCTGGCTCTAAAGGCGGCGCAGGTTCAGCAGGCAAACTTGGTAGCTGTGAACCTGGCTCTGCTTGCTCGCGAGGATGGTGGCTTCGGCACAGACCTATCGGTAAACACCGCTGGCTCGAGTGCTGACGCAACCGGCATGGCGCTGATGGCACTAATCGCAACCAAGGGTGCTGGCACCACCGCGCAAGAAGCAAGCAAGGATGCGGCCATCGTCGCCGCAAAGGCTTGGCTGGTCAAAAACACCGTCGACGCAAACCACTTTGAGGCATGGGGCGACATCGACGTGAACTCGACTGCCTACGCAATCATGGGCTTGAAGGCGACCGGCGAAAACACATCGACTTACCAAGAATGGCTCCAAGAGCGTGTGGTTGCCGATGGAGGAATTGCGTCGGCTTGGTCTAGCGGCGGCGGCGATACCTTCGCAACTATTCAGGGGCTCTTAGCGCTTGATGGCCGCAGCTATAACGAGTTGCTTGGCTAATGCGGCTTTCACTCCGGACAGTGCTGATTGCCCTGGTTGCCCTCGTGGCAATTGGGAGTGCTATTTCTGCGCTGTCCGGTTTGAAACCAACTGCGAGCGCCACACCGAGCGCTTCTGCTAGCCAGCGCACAGACACCGAGATCATTACCGAAACTCAGTGCTCTAAAGACACACCAG
>JBBAMO010000109.1:0-3981 GCA_040402495.1 Rhodoluna sp. | reverse complement strand
TGCTGCCAGCTCGCGCGAGGGCGACACAGTGATGGACTTCTTTGCCGGTTCGGGCCTTCGATGCGGTCAGCGCCTGCGAGGTATCCAAGTTCGGCAGCTGCAACTGCTGTGCCGCGATCGTTGTGCGGGTGAAGCGAAATCAGGATGCTGTCGCGACGCGAAATGTTGCGCGAGACCCACTCGATCGAATCGGCGTAAACGTTTGGGGTTGCCATTTCGACGGTGGCAGGTAGGTTGATGACCATCTTTCGCTCAGGAGTTGGCTCGATAACAGCGATAACGGCATCGCAAACCTCGACCGCGTATTCCAACTCGGTGCCGGTGTAAGACTCTGGCGAGTATTCGTAAAAGATTGCCGTGCCAGGAAGAGTCGCTTCAAGCGAGATGCACTTTTTGGCTGCATCAACGGCTATCTTTTTGATGCCATCCATGTCGGCGTTGAACACAACGCGACGCTGCAACACCGATGTTGAGTTGTAGAAGTGAACGATG
Source organism: Rhodoluna sp. (assembly GCA_040402495.1). Classification (GTDB taxonomy): domain Bacteria; phylum Actinomycetota; class Actinomycetes; order Actinomycetales; family Microbacteriaceae; genus Rhodoluna. The sequence continues at coordinate 3,489 of JBBAMO010000109.1, read as the reverse complement.
GCCTGCTTTGCGCCCTTGAGTGACTCGTAGGTGCGCTCAATTAAGTGATCGCGCGCCTGAGTCAAGACCTGGATGATTACGTCGTCTGGGATGTGCCCATCTTCGATCAAGAGTCGAACAAAGTCGAAATCGGTTTGGCTTGCAGAAGGGAAACCGACCTCAATCTCCTTGTATCCCATGTTGACGAGCAACTTGAACATCTTGAGTTTGCGCTCCGGACTCATTGGGTCGATAAGAGCCTGGTTGCCATCGCGAAGGTCTACTGCGCACCATCTTGGAGCCTCGTTGATGCGCTTTGAAGGCCAGGTGCGGTCTGCTAGCTCTACAGTGATTTGCTCGTGAAACGGCTGGTACTTGTGTACCGGCATGGTGCTTGGTTTTTGATTGTTCTTCATCGAGATTCCTAATTTGTTGGCCGAAAGCCGAAAATGATTTGTGGGTCAGCCAGCAGTAATCACCGCGACGAGTCGGGCCGAGTTAGGCCTCGTCGCGGCCGCTAAGAAGGAGACCGAAGAACACACTTTTAGGTTAGACCCTAAAACCACTAAAAACCAAGTCTTCCGAGTTGCTTTGGGTCGCGCTGCCAGTCGGGGGCTACCTTCACACGGATGTTTAGGAATACCTTTTGACCGAGAAGCTTTTCGATTTCGGCACGCGACTTTGAGCCAACATCCTTGATTCGGGTTGCGCCCTTGCCAATGATGATTGCCTTCTGGCTGTCGCGCTCAACCCAAACGTTGGCGTGAATGTCAAAAATGTTTCGACCCTCGCGCTGACCCATTTCGTCGATGGTTACTGCTAGCGAGTGCGGAAGTTCGTCGTGAACGCCTTCTAGGGCAGCCTCGCGAATCAGTTCGCAAATGCGATCTTCGATGCTTTCATCCGTGACCGAATGTTCTGGGTACAGAGCCGGCGATACAGGCAACAGACCAAGCAGAACGTCGGCCAAAAGCTCTAGCTGGTCGTCGCCAACTGCCGAGACCGGAATGATTTCTTGCCAGTCGCGAAGTTTGCTCACTTCCATAAGCTGATTGGCCAGTGCATCGCGCGAGACCAACTCGCTCTTAGTGATTACCGCAATTAACTTGGCTCGGCGAAAGTTTGATAGCTGCTCGTTGATGAACGCGTCACCAGGGCCGATCTTCTCGTTGGCTGGGATGCAGAGCGCAATCACGTCGACAGCGTTAAGCGTGCTGTCGACGAGGTCATTTAGTCGCTGACCTAGCAAAGTGCGAGGGCGGTGAAGCCCAGGTGTGTCGACAAGAATGATCTGACCTTTTGGTCGGTGCACAATTCCACGGATGGCGCGCCTCGTGGTTTGCGGTTTGGAGCTAGTGATTGCCACCTTCTCGCCAACCAAGGCGTTGGTAAGCGTTGACTTTCCAACGTTTGGGCGTCCTACGAATGAGACGAATCCCGATCGGTGTTCGTTCATTCTGTTTCTCCTCTGAGAGTTTGATTTGTTGCTTGAAGTGCTTGGCTGGCCTCGACCAGAACAGTGATTAGGCGTTTGCGGCGACCTTCGATGCGCTCAGCGGTAAGTGTCAGGCCTGAAACCTCAACGGAGTCGCCCTTGCCAGGCAGGCGACCTAGTGTTTTGGCCAGAAGCCCGCCGACGGTGTCGACATCTTCGTCTTCAAGTTCTAGATTGAACCGCTCCCCTAGATCGAAAAGCGAGAAACCGGCTACCACGCGAAGCTTGCCAGAATCGAGTTCTTCGAACTCGGCAATCTCGCGGTCGTATTCGTCTGAAATATCGCCAACAATCTCTTCGATGACGTCTTCCATAGTCACCAGCCCGGCAACGCCGCCGTATTCGTCAACCACCACTGCAATGTGAGTTGATCGATTTTGCAGCTCGCGAAGGAGGTCGTCAACTGGCTTTGACTCAGGCACAAAAAGTGCCGCACGCGCTTGATCGCCACATGTGGAATTCTTGATTGCCTTTGGGTTCTCGTGCATCAACCTTGTGACGTCTTTTAGATACAGAATGCCAACCACGTCGTCTACGTTTTTGCCTAAGACCGGAAGACGTGAATAACCACGGGTTAGAAAAACCTTCATGGCCTGCTCGAGTTTGTCTTCAGACTTTACTGTAGCCATATCGATGCGCGGCACCATAACCTCGCGCACGATGGTCTCACCAAACTCGTCAACCGACTCTAGGAGTTCCTTTTCGAATTCGTCTGGCTTGTCTTCTTTTGGCAACGCGAGTGGAGTGAAAAGCAGATCGAACGAACGAACCATACCCATGGTTTTCGCTGCAATAGCGCTTCCATACTTGGATGCTGCGAGCGATTTGGCTGCCAGCTGGGATGCGAGCAACAGGAAGGTCATCGCGGCCACCGCTATAAGCGACACCACCCACCAGCGAATGTTCAAGGAGTCAATGCTCTGAACCAGGATGACGCCGAAAAAACCCAAGAAAGTAAGTCGAACGAACGTCAGGGCATCGGTGTTGAGTTCAGATATTTCATCGCGTTCGTGTGAGGCCGCCACCACCGAGATTGCAACGGTGATTAGTGCGGAGAGTGCAACCAGCCAAAGGCCTAGAGCGAACAACTAACTTCGCTCGCTTTCGTAGAAAGCCTCGAGAATCTCGCGCTGTAGGCCAAACATCTCTTTCTCGTCGTCAGGTTCTGCGTGGTCGTATCCAAGTAAGTGCAAGATGCCGTGAGTGGTCAAAAGTAAGAGCTCGTTGATGGTTTCATGACCAGCAGCTGCCGCTTGCGTGGCTGCCACCGATGGGCAAAGAACAATGTCTCCTAGCAATCCGGCGGGAGTCGGAGACGCTGGCGTGCCAGGACGCAACTCATCCATGGGAAACGAAAGAACGTCGGTTGGGCCAGGCTCATCCATGAATTCGATGTGCAGCTTCTCCATGGTTGATTCGTTAGCCATGACAATCGAAAGCTCGGCGTTTGGGTCGATGTTCATAAAGTCGAGGGCAAAGGTTGCGAGATTAAGAATTCGAACCTCGTCGGCCTCGAGTCCTGATTCATTGTTGAGTTCGATGCTCATTAGAACTTCGCTTTCTGTGCACGGCGCGTGCCTACATCGTGGCGCGAGTTTTTCTTCTCGTCGTATTTTGAATAAGCCTCGACAATTTTTGCCACCAGTGAGTGGCGCACGACGTCGGCTGAGGTCAACTCGCAGAACTGCATTCCATCAACCTTGGAGAGCACCTCTTTGGCAACCCTCAACCCCGATGCTCCGCTTGGCAAGTCGATCTGAGTGATGTCGCCGGTGACGACCATCTTGGAGTTGAAGCCGAGGCGGGTCAAAAACATCTTCATCTGCTCAGGAGTGGTGTTTTGAGCCTCGTCGAGTATCACGAACGAATCGTTGAGAGTGCGACCGCGCATGTAGGCAAGTGGCGCAACCTCGATTGTGCCGGCAGCCATCAGGCGCGGGATCGAGTCTGGCTCGAGCATCTCATGCAGGGCATCGTAGAGCGGGCGCAGGTACGGGTCGATTTTGTCGTTGAGG
>JBBAMO010000108.1:0-3998 GCA_040402495.1 Rhodoluna sp. | reverse complement strand
TGGAAGGCAGCGCGCGAAGGCGGAGCTGGCGGCGCGGAGTTTGGTCACATTGCTTTGGCCTATCAGCGCGAACTAAAGGCAGATGTTCTCGAAGAGGCGCTGTCGCGAATGGCGGGCATCCAGATGCGCCCTGTGGTTGAGGCAGCCCCCGGCGACGACGAAGATGGTGGCCTCGGCTATCGCACCCGTGTGCAACTGCACGTTGACGAAGATGGCCACGTTGGCCCCTACCGCGAGCGCACCCACGAGGTTGTCGAAACTCGCGATCTGCCGCTGGCTGTCGAAGACATCCGTGAGTTGGGGTTGCACCTAAAGAACTGGTCGGGCGTAAGCAAGATTGAAATCGCGGCTTCGAACACCGGTCAAGTGCAGTACTCGGTAGACAAAAAGGTCAAGGGCGATGAGCGCTTGGTTGAGCGAGTTGCGGGCCGAACCTTCAGAATTTCTGGTGGTGGCTTTTGGCAGGTGCACCGCAAGGCAGCCGAAATGCTAACCACGGCCGTGCTTGCCGACATGGCCAAAGCTGGCTTCGATAAGACCGCCGACAACCTCGACCTATATGCGGGAGTTGGACTTTTCTCTGGTGCGATTGCCGCCAAGTTTGGCACCGACTCGCAGATCACTTCGGTTGAAGCGTTCAAGCAAGCCACCGAGGATGCCGTGCTCAACCTGGCCGACCTCAAGAACGTAAAAGCCATTTGTGCTCCAACCGAGCGTTTCTTGGCGGAGCGGGGTTCGGCTTATAAGAAGGCTGGCTCGCCGGCATCTTCGGCAACCATCGTGCTAGACCCACCTCGCGCGGGTGCTGGCGCCAAAGTTGTTGGTCAGATCTTAGATTTGGCACCAAAGCACATCGTTTACGTGGCCTGCGACCCTGTCGCTTTGGCGCGCGACCTCAAGCCACTGATTGCGGGCGGTTACGAGTTGGTATCGCTTCGTGCCTTCGACCTGTTTCCGCACACCCACCACGTTGAGGCCGTTGCTAGCCTTGTGCGAAAGTAAGTTTTAGAAGCAGCCGCAGGGGTCATTGGGGAAGGTTCACGCGTTTTGGTTGAAAGTGTTTCGGTCGCAATTGTCGACGACCACGATGCCATTCGGCTGGGCTTTCGCGTTGCCTGTGAAGAATATGGATTCAATCTCTTGGGCGCTGAAGCTTCAGTGTCCGACCTACTAGATAAGTTGTCTTCGGGGGAACCCCAGGTAGTGGTACTCGACCTCTCCTTGGCAGATGGTTCACAGGTAGAAGACAACGTGAAACGAATTATTGAGCATGGCAGTCAGGTGCTGATTTTCAGCATTGCCGACAAACGAAACCTAGTGCGGGCCGCAATCAAAGCGGGGGCCGCAGCCATTGTGCCTAAGGCGCACAGTATGAAAGAGCTTGCGAGCGCTATTCAACTGGTGGCCGATGGTGTCTATGTGAACAACACGCAGACCACCGCGGCAATCGACTCAGACCTCGACTTCAAAGAGGCAAACCTATCGCCGCGCGAACGCGAGGTGCTCACGCTGTATGCATCGGGGATGGCCCTCAAGCAGGTGGCCTTCACGCTCAACATAAAGATGAACACCGCCAAAGAGCACATCGATCGCGTGCGCACCAAGTACGCGTTCATCGGTCGCCCGGTATCTAGCAAGACCGAGCTGCTGCTGCGCGCCATTGAAGACGGCCTCATCGATGAGGTGAACATCTAATGGCATTTGCAAAACGCGAACCCTTTAGCGCCACGCTTGCGCTGTCTCGAGTTGACCGTCTGATTGGGCGAACACTTTCTATCTTTATGTTGGTGTCGCTCTACGAGTGCACATCGGTATTCATTGGCCAGTACCAATACCTTCACCCTCTTTGGTCGCTGGTAACGATTGCCGTTTTTGCCACGGTTCTCGTTTTCAACATCATCAACTTTTGGTTTTTGGGCGGACGAAGCTACGGCTACGTGGTTCACGGACTTGTGGTGGCGGCCATGGTTGCCACCTGGCAGTTTCAGCTCACCTCAGAGGTCACCTCTGTAGCCCACTTCCAGCCATGGATCTGGTGGGCAACCGGCGGAGCATCCATGGCCATGGGGCTACTGCTGCCACGATGGTGGGCCTGGTTCTACATGGCTGGTATGCCAGCTGTCTGGTTTGTGCTACTGCAAACCCCGCTTGGAGGCGAGGCAACCTTGGCAAAAGCCGCCCAAGACGCCGCCTTTGTCACGCTGTTTCCGGCGGCACTTGTGACACTTACCCACTTGCTTCGCAACTCCGCTCGCGATGTTGATAAAGCCACCGATGCCGCGGCAGAAGCCTCGGCCGAACGTGCCCGCATCGACGCAATCGAGCGAGAGCGCTCTCGCGTCGATGCCCTGGTGCACGACTCCGTGCTAACAACACTGCTCGTTTCGGCTCGCGCAACGCAGGCATCCGAGCAGCAATCGGCTTTCGAACTTGCAAACCAAGCGATCGAAAAACTCAATGCGGCTGCCGACGACAACACCGATGAACTGATTTCGGTTCTGTCATTTAGCCAGGCGCTAACCGAGGCTATCGAGCGCCAAGACCCTTCTATCGACATCGGTTTTAGCGGAGCTACCGCCCGTTCTCTGCCCATCGATGTCGCCACTGCTCTCACCGATGCAACTTCGCAGGCCGTCGCTAACTCTCTGCAGCACGCCGGCCGCTCGGCAAAACGGTTGCTACGCATCAAGGTGACCAAGAAGGAAATCAAAATTGTCATCACCGACGACGGCAACGGATTCCGAGTGTCTCGCATTGCTAGAAACCGATTGGGATTGCGTCTGAGCATTATTCGACGAATCGAGAATGTTGGTGGCCGCGTTTTCATCAATACTCAGCCAGGTGAAGGAACAGACATTGTTCTGGAATGGGACTTCAAATGATTATTAGAGTTTCGCGAGTAGGCATAACCGCCGTCGGCATAATCTTTGGAATATTCCACGCTATTTTGGGCATCGCATCGCTGGACGAATATATGGATCCAACCGGGCCACAAATCGCTCTCGCTGTCTACTTGGTCGCGTTATTTAGCGCAATCCTGTTTTATCCCACCATCAGGATGCCCTGGTGGCACGGCTATCTCACTGCCGCCGCAGCCATTTCGCTGCCGATTTTGGTCAACCCAGCGCTCGACGGACCCGTATACCATTCCTACACAACCTGGTATGTGGGGGCAACAGGGGTGCTGCTTTGCATAGTCATGGTGCGCCAGCAGTCGATTTCTGCCTGGCTTGGCGTAGTTGGCGTGATTGCCTCGATGGCGCTTTACTACAAAGGCTTCAGCTTTGTGAGTGAATCTGGTGTGCTCGGTGGCTTGATTTCGATCGTTGTCGCTGGGCAAGCTGTGTCGCTTGGTGTAGAGCGAGGCGCAAGAGAGGCCTCCAGACTCTCTGCCTTGGCATCCGCCGAAATTGCCGCAGCCGAAGCAACCTCGGCCACTCGTGCCGAGCGTCAGCTTAGAGTGCAAAAAGCTCTCGAAAACTCGCTACCTCTTCTCAAGAAGATTGTCGATCGCAAGGGCGCACTAACTGCAGAAGAAGCTCAAGCTGCTGTTTTCGCCGAGGCGGCTCTTAGAGATGAAATTCGCGGTCGCGATCTCATAAGTGATCGAGTTCGTGATGCAGTTCTCCGCGCACGACTTCGCGGTGTCGAGGTAGTCATGCTTGATGAGGGAGGCCTCGACGGGATCGACCAAGAACTTCGCGAACGACTTCTAGGCGACATCGCCAACGCCATCGATGGCATTCAGCGCGGAAAAGTCACTGTGCGAACCGTCAAGGGCGAAGCGTGGCTAGTTACCATCGTTGCAACCGACAACCCTAACGACCCACCTACCCTGTGGCTGAGGCTGCCTTAGCCCAAAATGGCGCGGCGCAAGCTGTCGAGACCAAGTGCTCCAAGGTTTAGTGCGTCGCGGTGGAACTTCTTGATGTCCCAATCGGCGCCGGCCTTGGCTGCAGCTTCGTCGCGAATCTGCTCCCAAATGCGCTGACCGATCT
>JBBAMO010000107.1:0-4009 GCA_040402495.1 Rhodoluna sp. | reverse complement strand
CAGAGTGATTTTCACGTTCTGACCAACTTCGATGCCCTCAGGCTTGCGAATCACACGGGTTTGATTGGCGTTACTGCCAACATCGCTCCGGCGGCATACCGCGAAATGCTTGACGCAACTAACCGCAACGATTTCCACCATGCGCTCAAGGTGCACAACTCACTAGAGCCTTTGGTGCGCGCTGCGATGAACCACGTGCCTGGCACTGTGGCATCCAAGTACATCCTGCACGGTTTGGGTCTTATCGACAGCCCACGCGTGCGTCTGCCGCTGGTTGGCCCTGAAGATTCAGAAGCATCACGCATCGAGGCAGACATCGACCAGGTGAAATCGATCACCGGTCTCTCATTCGAAAACTTCCGCCCAGACCGCAACGCAGCCGCCGGTGGCGCGCTGCCGAAGGTGGCCGGCACCACACGATAGAAAAGGAACCACATGGTTCAAACTCTCCCAGCACCTGCGGCCCTGAAGCCTGGAGTTCTGCGAGTGATTCCACTTGGTGGAATCGGCGAAATCGGTCGAAACATGACCTGTTTCGAAATTGACGGCAAAATCCTCATCGTTGACATCGGTGTGCTCTTTCCAGAAGAGCACCAGCCTGGCGTCGATGTCATCCTGCCCGACTTCGGCTACCTTCGCGATCGTCTAGACGATGTCATTGGAATAGTGCTCACCCACGGTCACGAAGACCACATCGGGGGAGTTCCTTACTTTCTAAAGCTCAAGCAAGACATTCCGCTGATTGGTTCAGCCCTAACCCTCGCCTTCGTTGAGGCAAAGCTCAAAGAGCACAAGATCAAGCCTTACTCGATGGTGGTTGCCGAAGGTCAGCGCGAAAAGTTGGCCGGATTCGACCTCGAATTCGTGGCCGTAAACCACTCCATCCCCGATGCTCTCGCAGTCATCATGCGCACCGCTGGCGGCACCGTGCTGCACACCGGCGACTTCAAGATGGACCAGATTCCTCTCGACGGTCGTCTAACCGACTTGCGTGCCTTTGCCAAGGTTGGCGAAGAGGGCCTCGATCTGTTTATGTGCGACAGCACCAACGCTGACGTTCCAGGCTTCACGCCACTAGAAAAAGACATCGGACCTGTCATCGAATCGGTGATCTCGCGCTCAAAGGGCAAGGTAGTTGTCGCGTCGTTCTCGTCGCACGTGCACCGAGTTCAGCAGGTCATCGATGCTGCCATCGCTAACCACCGCAAGGTTGTTCTGGTTGGCCGCTCGATGGTTAGAAACATGCAGATTGCGCTCGAAATGGGCTACCTAAAGGCTCCAAACGACATCTTCGTTGAGCTGGCGAAGGCCGAGAGCATCCCAGAAAACCAACTGGTCTACATGTGTACCGGTTCGCAGGGCGAACCAATGGCCGTTCTTGCTCGAATGGTCAACCTCGACCACCAAATTACGGTTGGCGAGGGTGACACGGTCATCTTGGCTTCTTCACTGATTCCTGGCAACGAGAACGCCGTTTATCGCGTAATCGATGGGCTAACCAAGCTGGGCGCAAACGTGGTGCACAAGGGCAATGCCAAGGTGCACGTTTCTGGCCACGCGGCGGCGGGGGAGTTGCTCTACTGCTACAACATTCTGCAGCCGAAGAACGTCATGCCAGTGCACGGCGAATACCGTCACCTCATCGCCAACGGCAAGTTGGCCGAGCAAACCGGTGTTCCTGCCGAGCGTGTGCTGATTGCCGAGGATGGCTGGGTGCTAGACCTCCAGGATGGCATCGCCGAAATAGTTGGCGCTGTCGAATGTGGGCTGCTTTTTGTAGACGGCAAGACTGTCGGCAAAATCACCGAGGATGACCTGCAAGACCGCCGAGTTTTGGCTCAAGAAGGTTTCATCTCGATTTTCTGCGTGGTCGACAAGGCCGATGGCCGACTCACGGTGGGCCCGGAGATACGTGCCCGTGCCTTTGCCGAAGACGACCAGGTTTTCGCAGAAGTGAAGCCGCTCATCGCCAAGGCCATGGCCGAAGCTGCGGGCGAAGGCATCCGTGACCCTTACGCACTTCAGCAGGTCATTCGTCGAACGATTGGCACGTGGGTAAACCGCGCGCATCGTCGACGCCCGATGATCATTCCCGTAGTTATTGCCGAATAGCAATCTCGCGTGGTTTTCTCGGCCTAACTGGCCTCGCCGTGCCTAACCCAACTTGTCGCATGGCGCTGTTAAGTTTGACGCATGGCAACACGCAGGCCGACATCTCCTCGCACGGCTAAATCAAAGGCACGTGGCACTTCGCCTACCCGAAAGCAAGCACCTGCCCCACGCGGCTCGGCGGCGCCAAAGAGCCAGTCAAGATCAAAAGACCAGCGCAACCTGCTGGCGCGTTTCTACTTGCTGCTAGCCCACGCTGTGGGTGCTGGCGCGCGCGCACTGAGCCCAGACCGCATCTCACCCGAAGATCGCCGCGATGGGTTGCCATTCGCAATTTTTCTAGGTGGAGTTTTTGGCGCCTGGATTACCTGGTTTTTGCACCCAAGTGATCCTGTTTTTGGGCTTCACATCTGGACCGTTGGATTACTTTTCGGAAAAGTTTCGTTCATCCTTCCTGTCGTGATGGTGATTTTTGCGGTGTATCTGATGCGACACCCATCAACGGTTCGCGACAACGGACGCATCGGTATCGGCCTGTTTTTGTTCTTGGTGTCGATTTCTGGTTTCCTACACGTCTTTGGCGGAATGCCTAAGCCATCGGCCGCGCACTTTGAGTGGCATCTCAGCTACGCCGGAGGCATCTTTGGGTGGCTTATCTCGGTTCCATTCCTACTGCTAACCGTTTGGGGAGCTGTTCCGGCCTTGGCGCTGGTGGCCTTTGGTTCGCTTCTAATCATGACCAAGACCGCACCTACTCGAATCGGCGAGCGCCTCACCGAGCTTCGTGAGTACCTGTTTGGTCATTCCGGCGAAAGTTCTCCGCAGACCGACGAAGACGACATCCACGATGCCTTCGACGGCACGAAGGTGCCTTGGTGGCGCCGCGATCGTGGCAAGGATGCAGCCTTTGACACGCCGATTGTCGAAACCGAGCACGAAGCCCACGAGGATGCCTTCGACAACCTGTTTCAAGATCAACCCATCGAAGTTCCCTCGGTCGACGCCATCGACGACAATGCCACTGCACCGATTGCGTTAATTGACGCACCTACAGCAACCGGGCCAGTAGAAGTTGTGGTTGCAGCCGAGGCAACACCAGGTCAGCCCAAGGCTCGCCAGAACCGTCCATACGTCATGCCACCACTGGCCATCTTGGCTCCAGGAACCCCGCCCAAGGCAAAGACGGCAGCAAACGACACGATCACCACCGCAATCAATAGCGTTTTCAAGGAGTTTGCCGTTGACGCCAAGGTCGTTGGTTTCTCTAGAGGCCCAACAGTCACGCGCTACGAGGTTGAGCTGGCCTCCGGTGTAAAGGTCGAGGCCGTAACTCGACTCTCAAACAACATTTCTTACGCTGTTGCTAGCAACGAAGTGCGCATCCTCGCGCCTATTCCTGGCAAGTCCCTTATCGGTATCGAGATTCCAAACACCGACCGCGAAATCGTCTCGCTCGGTGATGTTTTGCGCTCCAGCGTTGCTAGCCAAAGCGCTCACCCGCTTACCATCGGCATCGGCAAAGACGTTGAGGGCGGCTTCGTGGTGGCCAACCTCGCCAAGATGCCTCACCTTCTTGTTGCTGGTGCCACAGGCGCAGGTAAATCGTCTTTTGTGAACTCGATGATCACGTCGATTTTGATGCGCGCCAAGCCTGCCGAAGTTCGACTGGTGCTAATCGACCCGAAGCGTGTTGAGTTGGCTGCCTACCAGGGAGTGCCTCACCTCATCACGCCAATCATCACCAACGCCAAGAAGGCTGCCGAAGCCTTGCAGTGGGTCGTAAAAGAGATGGACATGCGCTACGACGACCTAGCATCGTTTGGTTTCAAGCATGTTGACGACTTCAACCGCGCCATCGTTGCCGCTCTGGGTTACCGACAACGATGGCGCGGCGAGCGTG
>JBBAMO010000106.1:0-4026 GCA_040402495.1 Rhodoluna sp. | reverse complement strand
TGACACCGAAAACGATGAAGAAGAAGCCACCAGCCTTAGCCACGTAGACAGGCATAAGTGGGTAACCAACTACGTTTGAGTCCTTGCGACCTGGGCCCGAGTAGTGGGTGTGCTTGTGGATTACCACCATGAACAAGTGGATCGCCACGAAGACCAAAATCAACGCTGGCACAATCATGATGTGCAAGCTGTACAAGCGCGCTACGATGCTTTCGCCAGGGAATTCGCCACCGAACAAAAGCGACGAGGTAGAGGTTCCGATGAACGGGATTCCCTTGATCATTCCGTCGATGATTCGCAAACCGTTTCCGGACAGCAGGTCATCAGGCAGCGAGTATCCGGTGAATCCGCCGGCCATACCCAGCACGAACAAGCCGAAGCCAACTACCCAGTTGATTTCGCGTGGCTTGCGGAATGCTCCGGTGAAGAATACGCGCATCATGTGTAGACCTGCTGATGCTACAAAAAGCAGTGCAGACCAGTGGTGAACCTGGCGGAAAAGCAAACCGCCGCGCACTTCAAACGAAATGTCGAGTGTAGAGGCGTAGGCCACCGACATCGATGCGCCTTTTAGAGGGCCGTAGACGCCATCGTAGATAACCGGTGTCATCGCGGGCTGGAACCAGAAGGTTAGGAAGGTTCCTGAGAGCAGAAGCACTAGGAACGAGTACAGGGCTACCTCGCCGAGCATGAACGACCAGTGGTCTGGAAAGACCTTGCGTCCGAATTCCTTCAGAATGCCTGCTACGCCAACGCGCTCGTCTAGGTAGTTCGCGGTTCCTGCTAGGAAGCCGCCCTTTTTGGTGTTAGCGGTTGCTGTGTTGCTCATTTTTAGCGCTCCCAGAAGCTAGGGCCAACAGGCTCGTTGAAGTCGCTCTGAGCGACCAAGTAACCTTCGGCGTCGACAGTGATAGGAAGCTGTGGCAGTGCACGCGAAGCAGGACCAAACACAACGGCACACTCGTTAGATAGGTCGAAGGTTGACTGGTGGCATGGGCACAGCAGGTGGTGCGTGTGCTGCTCGTATAGAGCAACTGGGCAACCAACGTGAGTACAAATCTTTGAGTAAGCGACGATGCCGTCGTATGCCCAGCTCTCGCGACCCTTCGAAGGGTTCAAGTCGGTAGGGTCAACGCGAACTAGCAGAACTGCTGCCTTGGCTTTTTCGTTTAGGTACTCGGAGTTCAGAGAACCATCAGCGTTGTACTCCTTGAGGTCTTCAGGGATTACGTGGAAAACCGAACCCACGGTGACATCTGAGGCCTTGATTGGGGTACCGTATGGGTCTTTAGCTAGGCGGCTGCCCTTTTTCCAGGCGGTGTGACGAAGCTTCTCGTCTACTTCTGCACCCAATGGGCCTAGGTCGGCGAAAAGTATGATTCCAGGAATTGGGAAGAGTGCAAGTGCTCCGTAAAGAGTTCGGCGAATCAACTTGCGACGGCTGAAACCAGATTCCTGGTTGGCAAGGTTAATGATTTCGATTGCGCGAGCTCGAACTTCTTCTGATCCGCGGGTCTGGTGGCGAGCCTCAGAAACTTCGGCGTCTGGCATCAGAGTCTTGGCCCAGTGCACAGCACCGATACCGATAGCCAGCATGCCAAAGGCGATGCCGAGGCCTAGGAACAGCGTGTTGGCGCGAACGTTGCCAAGCGAGAGGTGGCTTAGCGGGAAAGCGAAGTAAGCAACGATGGCGAGAAAGCTCGAGATCATCGAGAAAACGAACAGCGCCGTAACCTGACGCGCAGCAGCCTTCTCGTGCGCTGGGCTCTTGTCGGTCATACGAACGCGGTGCGGCTCCATGCCAGGATCGGCTACTGGGTTTTTGTCGATTACCGCAAGACCACCCTCGTAGTCGTGCTCGCCGTCGAATGGCTTTGCAACTTCTTTAGATTTGCTCAATTAGTGTCTCTCCTTGAGTGCAAGTACTAGTTGGACTTGGCGCCAAGCCAAATGGTGATTACTACGATGCCGCCGAGCATGAAGATCCAGGCAAATAGGCCTTCGGCAACAGGGCCGAGGTTTGCGAGTTCTTCACCACCGGCTGATGGGTTGTTCTCTACGTACTTGAGGTACGAGATGATGTCTTGCTTGTCCTGCGGAGTTAGGTTGTTGTCGTTGAAGACAGGCATGTTCTGTGGGCCTGTAAGCATGGCCTCATAGATGTGCTTGGCTTCGACACCTTTTAGAGATGCAGCGAACTTACCTTCGGTCAATGCGCCACCAGCGCCAACAGCGTTGTGGCACATGGCGCAGTTAATACGGAACAGTTCGCCACCGCGAGTGGTGTTGCCCGAGGTAGATAGCCACTTTTCGTCTGGAACGTTTGGTCCAGGAGCAAGCGAAGAAACATAAGCTGCTAGTGCCTCGGTCTGAGCCGCGGTGAACTGAACTTCTTTCTTGATCAACTGAGGCCCGGATGCCTGTCCTGGCATACGCCCGGTTCCTACCTGAAAGTCGACAGATGCCGAACCCACACCAATCAGGCTAGGAGCCGCCTTGGTGCCCTCTGCGTTTTTACCGTGGCAAGAGGCGCAGTTAGCGGCAAACAGACGCTTACCCTCTTCTTGCTGCGCAGCGGTGTAATCAACGTGAGAGTTGGCGTTAACAACAGCGTTTGCTGCTGCATAGCCACCACCAGAAATAAGAAGACCAGCGAGAATCACTAGCACGGCCGCAAATGGGCTGCGACGTAGGTTTTTCTTGGAGCTCTGTTTAGCCATTTATTGGGTTTATCTTTCGTTTACTTGAGAACGTAGATGATTAGAAAAAGACCGATCCAAACAACGTCAACGAAGTGCCAGTAGTAAGACACAACGATCGCGCTGGTTGCTTCGTAGTGGCCAAATTTCTTGGCCGCAAACGTTTTGCCAATAACTAGCAAGAATGCAATCAAACCGCCGGTTACGTGGAGAGCGTGGAAACCGGTAGTGATGTAAAAAGCGCTGCCGTAAGAGTTGGAGCTAAGCGAAACTCCTTCTCCAACCAAGGTTGCGTACTCCCAAACCTGGCCAGAAACAAAGATTGCGCCCATTAGGTATGAAACGATGAACCACTCGACCATTCCCCACTTGACAGGGGAGAGGCCGGTTGCGCGAGGCTGGAAGCGCTCTGCAGCGAAAACACCGAACTGCGCTGTGAAAGATGACAGCACAAGAATGATGGTGTTGATCAGCGCGAAAGGAACGTTGAGTTTCTCGGTATCAACGGCCCAGATTTCGGGTGAATTGGCTCGAAGACTGAAATACATCGCAAACAAACCGGCGAAAAACATAACTTCGCTGCCAAGCCAAACGATTGTTCCTACAGAAGTAGGGCTTGGGCGGTTGATTGTTGGGGATGACTTGAGGGCGGTTGCTGAAGACATGGTTAAATCATAACCCGCACCAGTCGGCCCAACCGTCATTTACGCCTGTAAATTCAACGATTTTGCCCTATAAACTAGCAAAATGACTCAGACGTTCACCTGGCCCGCCATCCTTGATGCATTGTTGGCTAAAAACGACCTCGATCGCGCCTCGGCAAGCTGGGCGATGACCGAAATTATGTCGGGTGAGGCAAGCGAAGCGCAGGTTGGTGCATTCATGATGGCACTGCGCGCCAAGGGTGAATCGGTTGATGAGTTAGCCGGTTTGGTAGACGTGATGCTTGAACACAGCGTGTTGCTAGATTCGGGCGATGACGCCGTGGACATCGTAGGAACCGGGGGAGACCTAGCTGGAACCGTGAATGTTTCGAGCATGGCGGCGATTTTGACCGCAGCGGCAGGCGTGCCTGTAATGAAACACGGATCTCGTTCGGCCTCTGGCAAGACCGGTTCTAGCGAAATGCTCGAGGTTCTGGGGGTTCGGCTAGATTTGTCACCTGAACGAGTGGCCGAAGTGTTTCGCGAGGCGGGAATTACCTTCTTCTTTGCGCCAGTTTTTCACCCGGCGATGCGCCATGTAGCGCCAATTCGCAAGGCTCTAGGGGTTCCGACCACTTTTAACTTCTTGGGCCCGCTGGCTAACCCAGCGCAGCCAATTGCTA
>JBBAMO010000105.1:0-4053 GCA_040402495.1 Rhodoluna sp. | reverse complement strand
CCCGAGATAACGGTCTGGCCGGTCTCGTGGTCGTGCTCAACGCGGAAGGTTGGGTCTTCTTCGGCTAGCTTCTGAATAGCTAGACCTAGCTTCTCCTGGTCGCCCTTGGTCTTTGGCTCAATAGCAACCGAGATAACAGGCTTAGGGAAGGTCATCGACTCTAGAACAACTGGCTTGTCGCTGTCGCACAGGGTGTCGCCGGTGGTGGTGTCTTTTAGACCGATAACGGCGTAGATGTGGCCAGCGGTTGCAAAGTCAACAGGGTTTTCCTTGTTGGCGTGCATCTGGAACATCTTTCCGATGCGCTCTTTCTTGCCCTTGGTCGAGTTAAGAAGCTGTGCTCCCGAGTCGGCCTTGCCAGAGTAAACGCGGATGTAGGTTAGACGACCAAAGAATGGGTGGGTCATTACCTTGAACGCAAGAGCAGCGAATGGTCCGTCTGCCTTTGGCTCGCGGGTGATCTTCTCTTCTTCGTTGTCTGGGTTCGAGCCGATGATGGCTGGAACATCCAGTGGCGATGGAAGGTAGTCGATAACGGCGTCAAGCATTGGCTGAACACCCTTGTTCTTGAAGGCAGAGCCACAAAGAATTGGGTAGATCTCGCTGTTGACGGTTAGCTTGCGGATTGCGCCCTTGATTTCGGCGGTAGTTAGCTCTTCGCCACCGAAGTACTTCTCCATTAGAGCTTCGTCGGTTTCTGCAACGGTCTCTAGAAGGATGGTGCGGTAGTGGTCGGCCTTTTCCTGTAGGTCGGCAGGGATTGGCTCGATTTCGTACTTCGAACCCATCTCTACGTCGCCGCGCCAGGTTTTGGCGTGCATTTCAACGATGTCTACGACACCCTCGAAGGTGCTCTCGGCACCGATAGGAATCTGGATAACTAGTGGCTTTGCACCTAGACGGTTGATGATGGTGTCTACGGTGAAGAAGAAGTCAGCACCAAGCTTGTCCATCTTGTTTACGAAGCAGATACGAGGCACGTCGTACTTGTCGGCCTGACGCCAAACAGTCTCAGACTGAGGCTCAACACCTTCTTTTCCGTCGAATACGGCAACTGCACCATCTAGAACACGAAGTGAACGCTCAACCTCAACGGTGAAGTCCACGTGTCCTGGGGTGTCGATGATGTTGATCTGGTTCTTGTTCCAGAAACAGGTGGTAGCAGCAGAGGTAATGGTGATACCGCGCTCTTGCTCTTGCTCCATCCAGTCCATGGTGGCAGCGCCATCGTGGACTTCACCGATCTTGTGAGTGATACCTGTGTAAAACAGGATGCGCTCGGTGGTGGTGGTCTTACCGGCGTCGATGTGAGCCATGATGCCGATGTTACGAACCTTGTTCAGGTCGGTGAGCACGTCTTGTGCCACAGTTGCCTCCGTATTAGTGGGTTTTTACTAAGTGAATTACAACATCCGCCCGTAAACGTGAAGTAAACGGACGGATGCCTGCTTCTACCAGCGGTAGTGAGCGAATGCTTTGTTGGACTCTGCCATCTTGTGAGTGTCTTCGCGACGCTTCACAGCAGCACCAAGGCCGTTGCTTGCATCGAGAATCTCGTTCATTAGACGCTCGGTCATGGTCTTCTCGCGGCGAGCCTTTGAGTAAGAAACCAACCAGCGCATGGCTAGGGTGTTGGCACGGTGTGCCTTTACCTCAACTGGAACCTGGTAGGTTGATCCACCAACGCGACGTGAGCGAACCTCAACGGTTGGGCGAACGTTGTCCAGTGCCTTCTTCAGCAGAGTAACTGGGTCGCCTCCCGACTTAGCCTTTGCGCCTTCGAGTGCACCGTAAACGATTGACTCGGCGATCGACTTCTTGCCGTCAAGAAGAATCTTGTTAACCAGCTGGGTTACAACCGGTGAACCGTAGACAGGGTCAACGACCACTGGCTTCTTAGAAATGGGGCCCTTGCGTGGCATTACTTACCCTTCTTTGCACCGTAGTGGCTACGAGCCTGCTTACGGTTCTTTACTGCCTGGGTGTCTAGTGCACCGCGGACGATCTTGTAACGAACACCTGGTAGGTCTTTAACACGACCACCGCGAACTAGTACCATCGAGTGCTCCTGAAGGTTGTGGCCTTCACCCGGGATGTACGCGGTTACTTCGATTCCGTTGCTGAGCTTGACACGAGCCACCTTGCGAAGAGCCGAGTTCGGCTTCTTTGGGGTGGTGGTGTACACACGGGTGCATACTCCGCGGCGCTGTGGGCTGGCCTTAAGCGCAGGCGTCTTGGTCTTGGTGACCTTAGCCGAGCGACCCTTTCGGACCAACTGCTGAATTGTTGGCACTACTTCTCCTTGTTAGGTTCCGGGCATGAAAACCCAGATGTTTCGTTTTTCTTTTTGAAGCACGCCGAATGGTTGGCACTTCGAAAGTTTGCATGGCCCAACCGGCGTATTCGCGGTTTTCTGGGCGAAGCGTTTAGTAACTCACGCTCCGTCAAGATTACCCGAATACTTGCCGGTGGGTCAAATGCTTTTTGACTACTCCAGTTCGGCTGATGCCGGCTTGCTGTAGTCGTCGAGTGATGCGAACGTTAGACCAGCTGCATCGAAGTCTGAGTTGTACTCCGACTTTGCTTCGGTCTGCTGCTGCCAGATGCGGTTTGGATACGACGCAGCCTTTGCCTCTTCGGTTCCATCCACAGTGAAGTTGCGGTACTTGGCAAGGCCGGTACCAGCTGGGATGAGCTTTCCGATGATGACGTTTTCCTTGAGGCCAACGAGTTTGTCGCTCTTGCGGTCAAGTGCCGCCTGAGTTAGAACGCGAGTGGTCTCCTGGAAGGATGCAGCCGATAGCCATGACTGAGCAGCCAACGAAGCACGGGTCATACCCATTACTTCTTGACGTGCCGAGGCAGGCTTCTTGCCGATGGCAACCGCAGCGCGGTTGATCTTGGTGAAGCGGTTGCGGTCGATGATCTCACCCGGCAGCATTTCGGTGTCGCCGCTGTCGATGACAGTGACCTTTCCGAGCATCTGACGAACGATAACTTCGAGGTGCTTCTCGTGAAGAGGCACACCCTGCGAACCGTAGATAGCCTGCACACCACGGATGATTTCGGCTGCCGCTTCGCGAGCACCCTTTACCATCAGAACTTCGTGCGGGATTGGAGTTCCGTCTACGAGGTAGTCTCCGGCCTTTACATCGTCGCCCTTGGCTACGATCAAGTCCTTTTCGCTGGTCACCGAGGTGATTGGAGCGTATGGAGACAACTTCTTGAAGGTCTTCGAGGTGGTACGGCTGAATGAGTACTGAAGAGCTAGCTCTTCGGCTTCCTTTTCTGCCTTCTCACCGTTCGGACGAACATAGACGTCGAACTTCTTAGCGCCGGCGTTGGTAACAACCTCGACGATGTCGACGGTGCCAGGCCAGAATGCCATTACGGCAACCTTGCCCTGCTGACGCCAACCAACACGTGCTTCTAGCAAGTCGGTTACACCGTTTAGACCCTGGGTGATGTCGTACGAGATAAGACGCTCTTCACGAACCTTCTTACCACCGATCGAACGCAGAATGGTCTGCTTCTTAGCTGAGGTAGCGGCACCACCAGTGTGGAAGGTACGCATGGTCAGCTGAGTTCCAGGCTCACCGATCGACTGAGCAGCGATGATACCAATGGCTTCACCCAGCTCGACGGCTTCGTTGGTTGCCAGCGAGGTGCCGTAGCAAAGTGCACAAACACCGGTCTCGGCCTCACAGGTAAGCACCGAACGAACGGTAACTGTCTCTTGACCAGCAGCCTTGAGTTGCTCAACCAACTTGTTGTTGATTGGGGTTCCAGCCTTGATGGTGGTCGAGCCCAACTTGATGTCTTCTGCGGTGCTACGAGCCAAGATCGAAAGCTCGACCTGGTCCTGATCCATGAGGTCTTTGTCGAGACCCTTGGTGGTTCCACAGTCTTGCTCGCGGATGATGACATCCTGGGCAACGTCAACTAGACGACGGGTTAGGTAACCGGCAGCAGCAGTCTTCATGGCGGTGTCAGCGTTACAACGCTTAGCCAGTACTGAGCGCGCTCAGAGTTGACCTCGATGATTGATGGGTT
>JBBAMO010000104.1:0-4066 GCA_040402495.1 Rhodoluna sp. | reverse complement strand
GCGCCCTTTGAGGCTGTCTCTAATTGGGAGGTCTGAGAGGTTGGTCACGATAAAAGATTACCGCCCGCGCGATAACTCAGCGGGCGGTAAGCGTTGGCTAGGGGCTAGCCCTGTGGCAATGCTAGCTTTTGGCCTGGCTGAAGGTTGTTGCTCTCAAGTGCGTTGAGCGTGACCAGTTCGGCTATCCAGTCGCGTGGATCGGTGTTGCCGGCATAGGTGTCGGCCAGAGACCAGAGCGTATCGCCAGCGTGAACGCTGACGTAGGTAAAAGAGGCTTCGGATGATGACTGACTAGCCCCAGCACCGATGGCTTGAGCCTGACCGGTAGCCAGCGAAACTGCACCGAAGATGGCAAAGGCGAATACCAGCGCAACCATGATGCGGCGGCGAATGTAGGTTGCCTTTGTTGGCACGACTACGCGCGAGTTAGAAGTTGCAATGGCGGTTACTGATTGCGTGTGGTTCATGGCTTCCTTCATTTCTTTCGAAAATCTGTTTCGAACACTTGTTCGATAAAATAACAATAACAAGACCCACCGACATCGTGTCAAGTACTTTTTCGAAAGATTTTTCGAAGATATGTTTGATTTTGTCAAAAATATCGAATACAGTTTCGATAGAAAGGCAGGAAACCGAGATGAATGAAAAAGCTCTAACCGAAATCCAAGAGAAAATCATCGCTGCAATCACCCACTACCGCCAGGACAAGGGTTACAACCCGACCATGCGCGAGGTTGGCGAAGCCGTTGGGCTTTCGTCGACATCATCGGTGTCTTACCAGCTGAGCCAGCTGCGCGAATTCGGTTACCTAGCCAAAGCTGACGCGGGTCAGCGCGCCATGGATGTTCTAAGGAGTGTGCCTGGATCCGCCGATAACGTGCGCAGCCTTCCTGACAATGTCGTGAGCATCCCAGAGGTTGGTCGCATTGCGGCCGGTGGCCCCATCTTGGCCGAACAAAACGTTGTGAACCACTACACCTTGCCACGCGAGCTAGTTGGCAAGGGCGACCTCTTCATGCTGAAGGTTTCTGGAAACTCGATGATCGATGCTGCCATCTGCGACGGCGACTGGGTTGTTGTGCGCCAGCAACAAAACGCCGAGAACGGCGACATCGTTGCCGCGCTTCTCGAAGAAGAAGCCACGGTGAAGGTTTTCAAGCAAACCAACGGACAAACTTGGTTGCTGCCTAGAAACTCAAACTATGACCCGATCGACGGCACTCACGCTGTGATCATGGGCAAGGTAGTTTCGGTAATCCGAGCTCTCTAAGCGCTGCGTAGCGCTAGATAATTTCGAACTGGCGCAGTTCAGACGCCAGATCGGGCCTGACCATGGCTTCCAACTTGGTTCCCTCTTCGAGATACTCAAGTTTCAAGATCCGGCTGTTCAAATGAAGCCGTGATACGAGCTCTCCCCTGGAATACGGAATCACCACGTGAATTCGCACGTTGGGTTCAGGAATCTGTTTGGCGATTAGTTCGCGAAGTTCTTCCATCCCCTCCCCTGTGCGAGCCGAAACGCCAATGCTGTTTGGCTCCATGCCACGCAGAGCCATGCGCTGAGCATCGTCGGCTAGATCAATCTTGTTGAAAACAATCAGCTCCGGGATGTTTCCGGCGTCTACCTCGGCGATAACCTTGCGCACCGTTGCAATCTGACCGGCCGGGTCGGGGTGCGAGGCGTCCACTACATGGACAACAAGATCGCTGTCGGCGATTTCTTCGAGCGTTGAACGAAAGGCCTCAACCAGCTGGTGCGGCAGGTTTCGCACAAAACCAACTGTGTCGGCGAGCGTGTACTCGCGCCCGTCCGGGGTGAGGCTCTTGCGCACGGTTGGGTCTAGCGTTGCGAACAGTGCGTTTTCGACTAGAACACCGGCCTGAGTGATCTTGTTTAGTAACGACGACTTTCCGGCGTTGGTGTATCCGGCAATTGCCACAGCCGGAATGGCGTTGCGCTTTCGGTTTGCACGCTTGGTTTCGCGCGCAGGCTTCATAGCCACGATTTGCTTGCGCAACTTGGCCATACGGGTGTTGATTCGGCGGCGGTCGAGCTCGATTTTGGTTTCACCCGGACCACGCGAGCCCATACCGACACCACCGGCGGCCTGACCACCCGCCTGGCGAGACATCGACTCACCCCAACCGCGAAGTCGCGGCAAGAGATACTCAAGTTGAGCCAACTCAACCTGAGCCTTGCCTTCTCGGCTCTTGGCGTGCTGAGCGAAGATGTCGAGAATCACTGCGGTTCGATCGATGACCTTCACCTTGACCACATCTTCAAGAGCACGACGCTGAGAGGGAGCAAGTTCGGTGTCGGCAATAACGGTGTCAGCACCCGAGGCCACGACCATCTGTCGAAGTTCTTCGGCTTTACCCTTGCCTAGGTAGGTGGCAGGGTCTGGATGTGCGCGTCGCTGCAGGAGTCCGTCGAGAACCGTGGAACCTGCGGTTTCGGCGAGGGCGGCGAGTTCGCGCAGTGAGTTTTCAGACTCCTGCAGCGTTTGCTCTCCCCAAAGGCCGATTAGGAGCACGTTTTCTAGGCGAAGTTGGCGGTACTCAACCTCGGAAATGTCTTCGAGTTCGGTGCTGAGCCCGGCAACTCGGCGCAGTGCTGAACGATCGGCTAGGTCTTGCTGGTCGCCGTCTGATTCGCTGTGAAGATGAGTGTCATCTGCGCCCAAAGCGCTCGCCCGCTCGCCCCTGCGCAAAATGCGGTCGATGGCTGCATCGCTTTGGGTTTGAGGCTCAGACGCTGCGCTATCGTCTGGAATCAAGGGGCTTTTACTCATTTGTAACTAACACTATCTGCGCATTCGGGTATAAAGTGACGCTATGTCTGATGAGCACTATTTCTCGCAGACCCCAGAAACCAAGTTCATTCCCAAAGAGATACGCGTTCTACTTGCCGGCCAAGAAGTGACCGTTGAGACTGCTGGTGGAATCTTTTCGCCCGATCACGTAGACCAGGGAACAGCGGTGCTTTTGGCGCATCTTGATCGCGCGCCAGCCGGTGGAAACATCCTTGATATTGGTTGCGGTTGGGGTCCTATCGCCTTGGCGCTGGCTTTGCACTCGCCACGCGCGACGATTTGGGCAATCGACGTGAATGAGCGTTCGCTCGAGCTAACCACGCGCAACGCGGCAAGACTCGGGCTGAAAAACATCAAGGTAATGCGACCAGAAGAAGTGCCCCCGAACACAAAGTTCACTGGCATTTGGTCTAACCCACCGATTCGAGTTGGCAAGGCGGAACTCCACTCGATTCTGCAGACCTGGATTCCTCGTTTGAACCCGGATGCCGAGGCGCACCTAGTTGTGCAAAAGAACCTCGGTGCTGATTCACTTCATCGCTGGTTGATGGCTGAACTGCCCGAGGAATTTTCTACGATTCGCATCGATACGGCCAAGTCGTTTCGCGTGCTCAGGGTAAAGCACCGGGCCTAGCTTTTCTGAATGTAAAGATTTGCCTCTAGAGGGAATCTAGGTCGATTGAACCTTCAAAGCTCAACTCCGCCGCTCCACTTAGCCCAACGTGTTCGCCATCCTCAGTTGCAAACATCCGCACACCGAGAGTTCCGCCAGGAACTTTGACCTTCCACTGATTTGGCGCACCGTTGCCAGCCCAGTTTCGGGTGGCGAGCGCTGCCGCTACGATGCCTGTGCCACAAGAGAGGGTCTCGCCCGATCCACGCTCGTGAACACGCATTGAGATGCTTCCCACACCGTCCTTGACCAGTGGATCGCTAGGAACCACAAACTCAACATTCGCACCGTTCTCAGGGGCGGGTGTCACTGTTGGCGCTTTTGCTAGATCGAGATTCTCTAGCTCGCTTTGCGAAGCCAAAGCCACCACCACGTGTGGGTTTCCTACGCTGATGCCCTGGCCATCGCGCGCAACAGGCAGATTGGATGCCGTCACGGTGTATTCGTCGGCCTCAAGCTTCCAGCGCCCCATGTCGACGGCAAAACCCGCAAGATTGCGTTGGATGTCGCGTACACCCGCCCTGGTCGGTGCTCTTGATTTCTGCACCGGTGGCTATGGCGCTGGCAGTCCCCCTGATTA
>JBBAMO010000103.1:0-4066 GCA_040402495.1 Rhodoluna sp. | reverse complement strand
GGTTGTGGCTAGGGGTGATTACCAGGCCGTCGGCCATCGATGCATCGCCCGCTGCAGCTTGGCGGCCGGCAGCATCTTTGTTGGTGTGTTGTTTAGCCCTGTTGCTAGCGATGCAGGCGACCTAGGTGCTACCTCGAGCGCGCTAACCAGTTCGGCTAAAACTGTTGCCGCTGCCGACTACGAACTCGATTACGCGCACTCACCGATGCCAGACCTCAAAGTAACCGTTTCGCAAACCAAAGACCTAACTTCGCAGGGTATCGAGGTTTCTTGGACCGGAGCAAACCCAAACTCTAGTCGCCCAAGCGGCACCGGTGGAACAAACTTCATGCAGGTTTTTCAATGCTGGGGTGAAGACCCAAACAGACCTGGTCACCCCGACAGAACAACTTGCCAATACGGCGCGTACTTGAGCCCAGGTTCGTCGCGAGCCGACACCACCGAGCCAGACAAGGTCGACTCTCAAGACCAGAAGTACACCAAGGCAGGCGCCGGTTGGGCCAGCCCGCCATACACTTCTATTCCATTCAATTCGGCCACGGGCGAAACCGTTTGGGACCTCAAGAGAAACGCAAGTGGTGGGCTAGATTCCGACTCGTCGGTGAGCATGTACTCCAACCAGTTCTTCTCCAAGTTGACCTCAAACGAGATCACCTGGGTTGGATCCGATGCCAACGGTCAGGGCAGTGCTGCGTTCGAAGTGCAAACTGCGTCTGAGTCTCCAGGTTTGGGTTGCGGAACCGCAGTGAAGGTCAAAGGCAAGTTTGTTGGTCAGCCGTGTTGGCTAGTCCTTCTTCCGCGTGGAACCGCCGACAACCGACAGTCAGGCATCTCGCAGTCGGGTCTTTTCTGGGATGCCTGGAAGCACCACATTGCCGTCAAACTAGACTTTCGCCCGCTAGGTGTGCGCTGCCAAATTGGTGTTCCCGAGCGCCAGGTTCAAGGAAGCGAGTTGGCTGGAGCAGCTATTGCCTCTTGGCAGCCAGACCTCTGTGGTGGTTCGGTTAAGTCAGCCTTCGTAATCAGCAACCAGTTTGATGGCGACGCCCTCGACTCGGCAGCTGGTGAAACCTCTAGCCCATTGGCTATTACTACCCGAGCAAATAATTTGCAGGCAAACGATCCGCTGGTTTATGCGCCTTTGGCCATCGGTGGAATATCGGTCAGCTTCTCTGTCGACCGATCAGTGAATGAAGCCATGAATATTCCGGCAGAACTGCGTGCCAGAAATCAGTCGCAGTTTACAAAGATGAACCTCACACCGAGGTTGTTAGCAAAACTTCTGACTGCTTCCTACACCGAAGCGCTGCCATCGGGGGCAGACATCAGCTACGTTGCAGGCAACCCACGAAACATCACCAAAGACCCAGAGTTTCTGGCTGCCAACGCGGATGAATCCGACTGGGCCTACATGGATTTGAAGTTTGGCGGCATCGCAGATGCGCTATTACCTAACTCTCGTTCTTATCTGGCCGAGCGCCTCTGGCAATACGTAATGTCCGACAAAGATGCCAAGAGCTTTATGGCTGGCGTTGCTGACGAGAACGGCATGAAGATTAACCCTTGGTATTGCACAAATGCCAAGATCAACCCTTCCGGTTCGGCTTTCAGCATGCCTAACCTTGGCTTTCCAAAGAGCGACCCAATCGAAAAACCAGACAACACTAAGTCTTCTGGAATCGACCAGAGTGGAGCTGTCAACCTGGTTACTTGGCGTCCATACGTTTCCGATTTTGAGGCCGGCGCTCAGTCTGCGCTAACCGGAACCTCATATGAGCTAGGCAACTGGGACCTAACCAAGAGCCCGCCTGCCTTTGGCAAGACCGGAAGAAGCCCATTGGGCTTTAGAAAGGTCATCGCCTTGTCTACTACCCCAGCAGCCGAGCGTTTCAGAACGTTCCAGGTTTCGCTAAAAAACCCTGCCGGCGCCTTCGTTGCACCATCCCTGAAGAGCTTGAAGGCTGCAGAAGCCGCCATGACGGCTTCGTCGAACAATTCGGGTGTCTACGAGTTCAACTTTGATTCTCAAAAAGCCAAGAAGGCCACTGGTGCATACCCGCTGACAGTTGCCATTTACGCGGCAATCAACCCGCTTCAGACAGATGCAGACACACGCACTGCATACGCAAATCTGATCCGTTTTGCTGCAACCAAGGGGCAAAACCCAGGAACCAACATGGGAGACTTGCCTCCGGGCTATGCTCCGCTAACGAACTCTTTCGTTAAGCAGGCTCTGAGCTCGGCTAATGCCATTGAAAAAGGCATTTCGCCTCTCAAGTCGACCGAGGAACAGAACCCTCCGCAGCCTGAACCAACTTCATCCCCAGAGCCGCAGGTAATCATTGCTGCAGGCGATACACCATCCGACCCTGAGGCTCCGATCAGCGCAGCATCGATGCCAATCGTGTTTTCGTTGTTCATTTGTTCACTTATGTTTTACGGCTTCATAAGAAAACGTATAGCCCGCGTATAGTTACGAGATTCATTCTTTGAGTGTCCGAGAAAACTCGGTCAGGCATATCGATCGTGATGGCCTAACTCTTGAAAGGAATGAACCTTGTTCAACGCTAAGAAAATCGTTGCAGCAGTAGCCGTATTCGGCGCTGGTTTCGCAGCATTCTCAACTAGCTCTGCTGTTCAGGCTGAGCCAGTCTCTAACTCGTACTCAATCGTTGGTTCGGACACCCTAGAAGACGTCGTCAACGCGATCGTCAACGGAACCGCAATCACCGGCTCAACCGTTCGCGTAACCCAGAACGGCGCAACCCTTGGTTCGTTCGACGCAACCGGCACCCCTTACATCATCACCAAGTCGGGTGGCGTTCGTTTCTCTCGTCCAAACGGTTCTGGTGAAGGCTTCAACGCTCTTAGCTCTTCGATGTACGAAGGTGCAACCGCTTCAAACAACCTATTCACCTCGGCTACTTACCAGGGCGTTGGCGCAGTTAACGCAACCGGAAACTCAAGCATGCCTGCAGGCCTAAAGAACGTAAACGTGTTCGGCCAGGTAGACATCGCTCGTTCGTCAAGCGGTGACCCTAAGACCACCTCACGCACCGGAACCGAAGCTGACGCAACCATCGTTCGCGTGCCTTTCGCTCGCGACGCAATTGCTCTAGCATTCACTCCAACCCTTGCTGCTGCTGTTTGTGCTGCCGGCCAGGATGGCGACGCAGGCGCTGCTTGTGTTCCTTACCTAACCGAAGCTCAGCTGAAGTCGCTATACGAGACCACCGACGCATCGCCGTTCGTAACCATTGGTTCGACAAACGTGCCTGCTAAGGGAATCGTTCCTCAGTCTGGTTCTGGAACCCGCAAGGACTTCCTTATCAAGATCGCTTCTTCGACCTCAACCGGAACCGAAAGCGCAGCTTTGGGCGCAGCCGTGACCGCTGGTCGTGTTGGTGTAGGCCAGGAGCACGATGCAACCACTCTGACCGGTGACTCAGTCATGCCTATGTCGGCATCTCGCTGGATTGCTATGCAGAACGGCGCTTCGTTCGACAAGTCGGGCACCGCAGTAATTGGCTCTGTTTACACCGCAACCACCCTTGGTGCTTCGCCTGTATCAGGAACCGCTCCTGCGCTATCCCCAAACACTAGCTACTACGTAGACAGCACCTGGGGCCGTAACGTTTACCTCTTCGTTGAGCGTGCACGTATCGACAACGCCTTCACCGCTGGTGGAACCATCGTTGCTGGTTCAAAGTACGACGCCAACTTGGCTGCGCTACTAGACCCAACCGTAAACAAGCTTTCGAACACCGAAATCACTGGTGCATCGAAGGTTGGCAAGGTTAAGTTGCTGTTCGGCTTCCTAGCTCCTTCTTCAACCTCACTCGCTTACTACGCACCGGCTTACACCGGATCTAAGTAACAAACTCTAAGAAAGAGATCGAAACCATCATGAAGAAGAACATCCTTCGCGCTGGCGTAGTTGTCGCAGCAGCAGCAATGCTGCTCGGCAACCTCGCCCCGGCCCAAGCGGCCTACCAGAGCAACGGTTCATTCCATCCTCACCAGCGAGGTAGTTTTTGCCGCACTGTTTGCGGTGATGGTTGGCCAA
>JBBAMO010000102.1:0-4091 GCA_040402495.1 Rhodoluna sp. | reverse complement strand
ACGTTCTCAAGGTTTCTGAGGTTGTACGCGACCGCATCTGAGTGGTTCGACGCCCACGTGCAGGTGCGTGCTCACGGCGAGGCCGTTGCTTGCCGTGCGGCCGTGGTTGGCGACGAACTTGTGGTTCAACTGATCGACCCGCTGCTTGGAGTTTCGCCAGGGCAAAGCGCCGTTCTTTACGTTGGCACCCGCGTGCTGGGGCAGACCACCATCGACCGCACCGTTAGCGCCGATCTAAACCAAGATGCCGCGGCAACTGTTTAGGCCGGCACAATGACTCAACTTTCGCGCGAAGAAGCCCAGCAAAAAATCAACGAGTTGGTCGACTCAATCAACCAGCACCGACGCGCTTACTACGATGGCAACACCGTTCTGATCAGCGATGCCGACTACGACGCGCTGTTGCACCAGCTAGAAGCGCTTGAGGCCGAACATCCCGACCTCATAACGGGCGATAGCCCAACGCAAACCGTTGGAGGTAACGCCAACCAAGCTTTCTCGCCGGTTGAGCACCTCGAGCGCATGATGAGCCTCGACAATGCTTTTTCGCCTGATGAGTTGGCGGCGTGGGCTGCCCGAACATCGGCAACGCGTTTCTTGTGCGAACTCAAGATTGACGGCCTTGCTATCAACCTGCGCTACGAAAACTCGGTGTTGGTTTCGGCAGCCACTCGAGGCGACGGCGTTGTTGGCGAAGATGTTACCCAGAACGTTTTAACCATCGCCTCGATTCCGCGTCGCCTTCAGGGCACTGGGCATCCGAGCGTTGTTGAAGTGCGCGGCGAGATTTTCTTTGGCGTCGAAGACTTTGCCAAATTGAACGAAGCATTGGTTTCAGAAGGTAAGGCGCCGTTTGCAAACCCGCGCAACTCGGCATCTGGTTCGCTGCGTCAAAAAGACTCGACGGTTACCGCAAGCAGGCCTCTTCGCATGCTGGTGCACGGCGTTGGCGCTTGGCCGGATGCACCAGTGCAGTACCAAAGTGAGCTCTACGCGCTCTTGGCCGGCTGGGGTTTGCCAACATCGCCGCGTTTCAAGGTGGTTGGCTCACTTGCCGAGGTAAACGAGTACATCAATAACTTCCAGCTGCACCGCCACGACCTCGAGCACGAAATTGACGGCGTGGTGGTCAAGGTCGACTCGCTGGCAGAGCAGCGCGAACTAGGTTTCACCAGCCGCGCACCGCGCTGGGCGATTGCATACAAGTACCCACCGGAGCAGGTGAACACCAAGTTGCTCGACATCCGTGTTGGTATTGGTCGCACTGGTCGCGCCACTCCTTACGCGGTGCTTGCGCCAATCAAGGTCGCCGGAAGCGTGATTGAGTTTGCCACCCTGCACAACCAGGATGTGGTCAAGGCCAAGGGCGTAAAACTTGGCGACACCGTGGTTATTCGCAAAGCTGGCGACGTGATTCCTGAGATTCTCGGCCCTGTGGTCGATTTGCGTGATGGCTCGGAGCGCGACTTTGTGATGCCGAGCAACTGCCCAGAGTGCGGTTCGCCACTGGTTTCGGCCTCGGATGGCGATGTAGACCTGCGCTGCTTAAATGCCCAAGGATGCCCAGCGCAGTTGCGCGAACGTGTTGCTTACCTCGGGTCGCGTGGTGCGCTGGATATCGAGGCACTCGGTTACGTAGCCGCCGCCGCCCTGACCGCGCCGGTTGAACCGGCGATTGCTCCACTTCGATCAGAGGCGGATCTCTTTGACCTGACCCTTGAAGACCTTCTTCCGGTTCGAGCGATGGTGCTTGACCCAGATACCGGTTCGCCTAAGCTGGATGCCGATGGTGAGTCTAAGGTCGTAGATTTCTTCCGCAAGAAAGACGGCTCGGCTGGCGAAGTAGCAATCAAGTTGCTCAAGAATCTCGAAGAGGCCAAGACCAAGCCGCTCTGGCGCTTCATCGTTGCGCTATCGATTCGCCACGTTGGCCCGGTGGCTGCACGATCATTGGCCAGCCACTTTGGTTCGCTAGAGCGCATCTTCGATGCATCTGAGGCGGAGCTGTCTCAGGTTGATGGCGTTGGGTCAATTCTCGCCAAGAGCATCGGCGACTGGTGGCAGGTGGATTGGCATCGCAACATCGTGGCTCGCTGGGCTGCAGCCGGCGCTCAGTTGTTCACTCCGGGTCATGATGGCCCTGGGTCAACCACCTCGACAGATGGCGCGTTTGCTGGACTCAGCATCGTGGTTACCGGCACGCTCAAAGAATTCAGTCGCGAGCAGGCCGAAGAGGCAATCATTTCTCGCGGTGGCAAAGCTGCAAGCAGCGTTTCTAAGAACACGGCATTTGTTGTGGCGGGGGAGTCTGCTGGCTCTAAGCTCACCAAAGCCGAAGCGCTAGGTGTGCCAGTGATCGACGAAGATGAATTCAAGCGGCGCTTGATCTAGACAAAAAAAGACCCCCGACAAAAATCGAGGGTCTTTTTGTTGAGACTGATTACTGGTCGTACGCGCGGTTCTCGGCGTCGGCCACCATTGCATCGGTCGACATGAGGTTGCGCAACTGCGACAAGAACTCTTCGATTTCGACGCGCTCGCCCTTCATGCGGCTGAGGCGATCTTCGCTCTCCTTGATTGCGTTGTTGGCAAGCGACTCGGCACGACGGCTTAGAGCTTCTGCACGACGACGTGCCTGGTTGATGACGTTAGTTGAAGTGCGCTGGCTCTCTTCTGCAAGCACGGCGGCATTCTGGTTGGCTTCGCGCGAAATGCGCTCGGCTTCGCTGATCAACTCGGCTGCGCGGGCAGATGCCTCTGCAAAGTTGGCGTTTGCTTCGTCGGTAACCTCTTGCGACTGAGCAACGGCGCGCTGGTACATCTGTAGCGCTTCCTGCTCGGCTTCGTCGCGCTTGGTCTTTAGCTCGGCTTCTAGCTCTACACGTGCCTGAGCGGTGCGCTGAGCAAGTTCGGTTGCAAGTGCGCGTGCCTCTTCGGTTTCGCGGTGCACAGATGCACGAAGTTCGGCTGCGTAGCGCTCGCCCTCAGACTTGATGGCTGCTGCTTCGCGCTGTGCGGTGCCAACCTTCTCGGATGCTTCGGCGTCTTTTGCCTTAGCTGCCTGCAAGATTTCAACGCTTAGGCGTTCTGCCTCGATGCGTGCTTCGGCTAGACGTGCCTCCGCTTCGGCAAGGATGCTGTCAGCCTTCTGCTGGGCCTTGCGGCTAACCTGCTCGCTTTCGGCCTTGGCGGTCTCGCGTACGCGGATTGCATCCTGGCCGGCGTCTGAAACAAGCTTCTTGGCCTGCTCTTCGGCAAGGCGCAGGGTCTGCTCAAACTGTGCACCTAATTCTGCATAGCCTGGGGCTGAGTCCTTTTTGCGCTTGAGCGCAGCAACCTCAGAACGCAGCGACTCGGTCTCTGACGAGGCGTTGTAGTTGTAGTCGCGCAGGTGCTCAAGCTCGGCACGTAGCTCTCCAAGGACGCGGTCGACCTCGTCCTTTTTGTAGCCACGCATCTCGAGTGAGAAGTTTTCGGTTTCCAAAGAATTACTCCTTGATCGTTGGGCGCATCACACATCACGCTCAGAACCTATATCTTAGCCTGACCAGCGCTAACTCGAAAAGTACTATTTAGCGTTAGGTAGACTAGGAACAAGCCCACAACGATGTCTTTCTGAAAGAAATTTATGTCTGATTTAACGCCCGATCTCGTGCGTCACCTCGCAAGTTTGGCACGCATCCAAGTGACCGACGCCGAAGTTGATCGCTTAACCGAACAATTGGCTCTCATCGTTGATTCGGTAGCCACCGTGAACAAGGCTGTAGAAGGCGATGTGCCTGCAACAAGCCACCCGATCCCGATGCAAAACGTGTTCCGCGAAGACATCGTTGAGCCTTCATTGACTCAAGAACAAGCGCTTTCGGGTGCCCCAGATTCGGCTCAGGGCCGCTTCAAGGTAAACGCCATCTTGGATGAGGAGTAGACCGTGAACGACCTAATCAAGAAAAACGCTTCCGAGCTGGTCGAGCTAATGGCCACCGGTCAGGCATCGTCGGTTGAAATCACCAAGGCGCACCTCGACCGCATCGCGCAGGCATTAGGCCATCCCATACCTGCCAAAACGGGTTTGCCCACTTGCCAGCCACAAA
>JBBAMO010000101.1:0-4196 GCA_040402495.1 Rhodoluna sp. | reverse complement strand
CCTGAGACAACTGCCTGTGCGTCGGTGTCGGCAACGATTGCGCTAACGGCCACCGCGCGCTTACCTTGATGTGGATGAAATCATCCGTGTTGCAAAAGAATCTGGCGCAGACGCGATTTATCCGGGTTACGGCTTTCTTTCGGAGAACCCAGATCTAGCTAAGGCCGCTGCCGACAATGGAATCACCTTTATTGGCCCAGGTGCCGATGTATTGAATCTGGCCGGCAACAAGGTAAACGCCAAAGAAGCTGCCATCGCGGCTGGTGTGCCTGTGCTCGCATCGTCGCCTTCATCCTCGGATGTTGACCAGCTAATCGCGCAGGCTGACGGCATTGGCTTTCCGCTTTTTGTAAAGGCCGTTGCCGGCGGTGGCGGTCGCGGTATGCGCCGAGTGAACGAAAAGGCTCAACTAGCCGGTGCGCTAGCCGAGGCAATGCGCGAAGCGGATGCAGCCTTTGGCGATGCTCGCGTATTCCTAGAGCAAGCAGTTCTTCGCCCTCGCCACATCGAAGTGCAGATTCTTGCCGACAACGATGGCAACGTAGTTCACCTTTTTGAGCGTGACTGCTCGGTTCAGCGCCGCAACCAGAAGGTTGTCGAGATCGCCCCTGCGCCTAATCTCGATGAAACTCTTCGACAGGCCATGTACCGCGATGCCGTGGCTTTCGCCAAGCAGATTGGTTACGCCAACGCGGGAACCGTGGAGTTTTTGATTGACACCGTTGGCCCAAACGCCGGCAAGCACGTGTTCATCGAAATGAACCCTCGCATTCAGGTTGAGCACACAGTTTCTGAAGAAATCACCGACATCGACCTAGTGCAGAGCCAGATGCGCATTGCGGCAGGCGAGAGCCTGAACGATCTAGGGCTTGAGCAGTCGAACATCACCATGCACGGCTTTGCCATTCAGTGCCGTATCACTACTGAAGACCCAGCACAGGGCTTTAGACCAGACACCGGCAAGATCACCACCTACCGCTCACCTGGTGGCGCTGGCATCCGTCTGGACGGCGGAACCATCTCAGCTGGTAGCGAAGTAAGCCCACACTTTGACTCACTGCTTGTGAAGCTCATCTCTAAGGGCAAGACTTTCCAGACCGCCGTGGTTAGAGCCAGACGCGCGCTGGCCGAGTTCCGCATCCGTGGCGTATCCACGAATATCGCTTTCCTGCAGGCGGTTATGAACGACGAAACCTTCGCCAGCGGCGATCTGAGTACGTCGTTTATTGACGAACGCCCACAGCTTTTCACCGCGGCGCCTTCGCAGGACCGTGGCACCAAGATTCTCACGTGGCTCGCGGACGTAACAGTAAACCAGCCTCACGGCGATCGCGGCGACAAGCTGTCTCCTGCAAAAAAGCTTCCTAAGATCGACATTTCGACGCCTGCACCAGCAGGTTCGCGACAGTCTTTGCTAGAACTAGGCCCTAAGGGCTTTGCCAAGCAGCTACGCGACCAGAATGCTGTTGCTATCACCGACACCACCTTCCGCGACGCACACCAGTCGCTACTGGCAACTCGCGTTCGCGGGCGCGACCTAGTTGAGGTTGCTCCTTATGTGGCCAGACTCACCCCGCAGCTGCTCTCGGTAGAGGCATGGGGAGGGGCTACCTACGATGTGGCCCTGCGTTTCTTGGGCGAGGACCCATGGGAGCGTTTGGCAGCGTTGCGCGCCGCCATGCCAAACCTTTGCATTCAGATGCTGCTTCGAGGCCGAAACACCGTTGGCTACACCCCGTATCCAACCGAGGTGACCGAAGCATTTGTGCGCGAAGCAGCCGCAACCGGAATCGACATTTTCCGTATTTTCGATGCGCTAAACGATGTTGACCAGATGCGTCCAGCTATCGAAGCGGTGCTCAAGACCGAAACGGCGCTCGCCGAAGTGGCGCTGTGCTACACGGCCGACCTGCTCGACCCAAACGAGACTCTTTACACCCTCGATTATTACCTCAACCTCGCCGACCAGATCGTCAAGGCCGGCGCACACATCATTGCTATCAAGGACATGGCTGGACTTTTGCGCCCAGCAGCCGCTGCAAAGCTTGTGAAGGCCCTCAGGGAGCGTTTTGACCTTCCTGTTCACCTACACACTCACGACACCGCAGGAGGGCAACTGGCCACTCTGATGGCTGCCATCGATGCAGGTGTAGACGCAGTAGATGTTGCTTCGGCACCGATGGCTGGCACCACCAGCCAGCCTTCGGCGTCGGCACTGGTTGCGGCTCTGGCTCACACCGAACGCGACTCCGGCATCACTCTTGACGCGGTCACTGCGCTTGAGCCTTACTGGGAATCTGTTCGCATTGTTTACTCGCCTTTTGAGTCTGGCCTTCCTGGGCCTACCGGACGCGTTTACAAGCATGAGATTCCGGGCGGACAACTTTCAAACCTTCGCCAGCAGGCCATCGCGCTTGGGCTGGGCAACCAGTTTGAGAAGGTCGAAGACATGTACGCGGCGGCCAACGCCATCTTGGGTAGACCAACCAAGGTCACCCCGTCTTCGAAGGTGGTTGGCGATCTAGCCTTGCACCTAGTTGCCGTTGGTGCAGACCCTAAGGACTTTGCCGAAAACCCACAGAACTACGATGTCCCAGACTCGGTGATCGGATTCATGGCAGGCGAGCTTGGCGACCTACCCGGCGGATGGCCAGAGCCGTTCCGAACCAAGGTGCTGCAGGGTAAGAGCCCGAAGTTTGGCATCACCGCAGTTGGGGCTGAAGACCTTGCTGTTCTAAACGGCGACGATGCCCGCGCGCGCCGCGCCACCTTGAACCGCTTGCTGTTCCCAGGCCCGTACGCCGACTTCTTGAAGTCGCGCGAAACCTACGGAAACCTTGACCAAGTAGACACCGTGGATTACCTATACGGTCTGACTGCTGGCCAGGAGCACGTAGTGCAGATTTCCAAGGGCATTCGCCTTTATGTGGGACTTGAGGCAATCGGTACGCCGGATGCCAAGGGTTTCCGCACCGTTATGGCAACTCTCAACGGGCAGCTTCGACCTATCAACATCCGCGATCGCAAGATTGCCACCAACGTGATTCAGGCAGAAAAGGCTGACACCAAGAATCTTGGTCACGTTGCCGCACCATTCCAAGGCGTAGTGACTGTGCAAACCGTAGAAGGCGCTCACGTTGAGGTTGGCCAGGCGGTTGCCACCATCGAGGCCATGAAGATGGAAGCAACCATTACCGCAAGCGTCAATGGAATCGTTCGTAGGATTGCAATTCCTAAAACCCAGGCAGTAGACGCCGGCGATCTGATTCTTGTGGTTGAAACCGAATAGAGTCTGAAAACGCGCCACGAAATATGCGCATTTTTGAATCAAGATTCGGGCGTGGGTTAGGCTAGTTTCACGTTTGATTGGAGTTTCGTGGGCTTTCGCGACAAAAAGGCTAATAAGGCCAAGGCATCTTCCGAAGTAGATTCGGTAGAGGTCGAGCGCACCCACTCTCTTGCAGAAGCGGCTGTAGATGCCGGCTCCATCGACGTAGCACCGGCGACCGCGAGCGTTGAGATTATCCGTGAAGAACCGCGCACTCAGGTGGTTGAGCCAATCACGGGACCACAGCCAATTTCGCGCCGAACCAACTACTCACGTCGCGATTCACTTCGTGGCGAAATCTTCGATCAGCCAGAACCCGCAGCGATGCTTACGGCAGACCGCCTTCTTGATGTGAGTCGCCGTAACCGCCAGGCACCCGAGTCTTTCTGGCGCAAGCTGTTCTATTACGTAACGCTGAAGACCGTAAACCTGGGCGATTCTAAAAAGGTGCGCGAGCGCAAGGCAATAGATGCTCGCATCGCCTCGCCATTCGAGGGTGGAACCAAGTTTGTTCCGGTTCTAACTCGAAAGGGTGGCGTTGGCAAGACCACCGTAACCACGCTTTTGGGCATGGCTTTAGCCTTGGTTCGCGAAGACCGCGTGATTGCCATCGATGCAAACCCAGACCGAGGCACTCTTGCAGAGCGCGTTAGCAAATCAACCCGATTCACAGTTCGCGATGTCGTCAATCGCGCTGTTGCGATCGACGGTTTCACAGACTTTTCCACGATGGTGTCGCGCGACGCAACCCGCCTAGACGTTCTCGCTTCAGACAGCGACCCAATGCTTTCTGAAGCTTTCGACGAAGGCGACTACAACGTGGTTGCCGACATGGCAGCTCGTTACTACTCGGTGGTGCTGACCGACT
>JBBAMO010000100.1:0-4232 GCA_040402495.1 Rhodoluna sp. | reverse complement strand
TTTTACGCCCTCCGCATGGGGCAGTTGCTAGACCTTCCACTACGTTCGAAGCCTGCGGCAACATCCACGTTGGTCACAATGGCCTTAACAAAAGGAACAAATACATCGCCCGATGCTGTCTTTACGGTCAAGAGGTCCTGAGAAGGAAGGTGATCTACGCGAGTGATTGAACCCACTTCGATGCCATCGCGCAAGACTTTGAGCCCAACAAGCTGGTGGTCATACCAAGCATCTTCTTCGGTTGGGAGTGCGTCAGCATCGGTGTCGATTAGAAGAATCGCACGGATGAGTGCCTCAGATGCATCGCGATCTTCGATTCCCTCAAGGAAGATGACCGGTGATTGGTTGTACCAACGAAGCTCTTTGACGGTTATGGTTTTTCCGAACCATGGAGAGGTTTCGGGTACCTGAAGTTTGAGAACAGCGCCTGGAACGAAACGTTCGTTTGGGCTGTCGGTGTAAAGCTCGAGTTTTATTGCACCCTTAAGGCCGTGGGCCTTGAGCAGACGGCCCACGCGGAGCTCGGTCTGCTTAGAAATCGGACTCGACCAGCTCTACACGAACCTTCTTGCCATCGGCAAGTGCGTTCACAAGGGTGCGTAGGGCCTTAGCGGTGCGGCCGTTGCGCCCGATCACTCTTCCCAGATCATCTGGGTGAACGTGAACTTCAAGCAAGTCTCCGCGAGAAGTTGAGCGTTCAGTAACGGAAGCGTCGTCCGGGTGGTCGACGATTCCCTTTACTAGGTGTTCGAGCGCAGCGGCTAGCACGACTACTAAGCCTCTTCTGCTGGAGCTTCTGCCTCAGCGGCAGGAGCGTCTTCGGCTACAACTTCTTCAGTTGCAACTTCGGCTTCAGCTGCAGGAGCCTCTTCGACTACTGCTTCTTCGGCTGCAGGTGCTTCTTCAACTGCGGCTTCTTCGGCTGCTGGAGCCCCGGTTGCCTCTGCTGCTGGAGCATCTTCGGTTACTTCTTCGGTTGCCTCTGCGGCAGCTTCGGTTGCCTCGGCTGCAGGAGCCTCTTCAACCTTTGCCTTCTTGGCAGCAAGCTCTTCCTTAGGAAGAAGGACAGCCTTCTTCTTGGTGTCTACAACAAACTCAGCCTTGGCCTCTTTGACCTGAACCTTGTTTACGGCCTTCTCGCCCTTAGAGGCCTGGAAGTCGCCGGTTAGCTTTAGAAGCGCTGCAACCTGCTCGGTTGGCTGAGCGCCAACGCTTAGCCAGTACTGAGCGCGCTCAGAGTTGACCTCGATGATTGATGGGTTTTCGGTTGGCACGTAACGGCCAATTTCTTCGATAGCACGTCCATCGCGCTTGGTGCGCGAGTCGGCAACGACAATACGGTAGTGAGGCGCACGGGTCTTGCCGAGACGCTTCAGACGGATCTTTACAGCCACAATTTTTCCTTTTGGTTTTGTATTGGGCGAGTTCTACCGTGAGCGTGGGGGCACACTCGGTAGAGAAGCTCTATGGGTTGCCGTGGAATTCTGGTTAGAGGGTCAGAAAACTAGGCAACCGCTCTATTCTGCCAGAAAATGAGCCGTGGGGCAACCAATCGGGCAATCTGAGAGTGAAAACTCTCTAAAGGCCGAAGGCCGAGCCTCCGCCGGAAGCATCGTTGGGCTTTTCACCAGTCAAGCGGGCAGCTTCTTCGGCCGCGCGCTTTGCAGGGTTACCAGACTTGGAACCTTTTTTGCCCTTGTCCTTCTTTTTTGCCTTGCCACCGATGAAGCCGCCGCCCATTCCAGGCATACCCGGCATTCCTGGCATCTGAGGCATTGCGCCCTTCGAAACGGTTTTCATCATCTTGGCCGCTTGCTCGAAGCGATTTACCAGAGAGTTGACCTCGGTGACGGTGACTCCAGAACCGCGGGCGATCCGAAGGCGGCGTGAACCGTTGAGCACCTTGGGCTGCTGGCGTTCGAATGGAGTCATCGAGCGAATGATTGCTTCGGTGCGGTCAATCTCGCGCTCGTCAAAGTTCTCGAGTTGCTCGCGCATCTGGCCGGCACCAGGCATCATGGCCAGCATGCTCTTTAGGTTGCCCATTTTGCGAATGGACTGCATCTGCTCGAGGAAATCTTCGAGAGTGAAGGTCTCCGACTGAATCTTTTCGGCGAGCTTCTTGGCTTCGGTTTCGTCGAAGGCAGATTGCGTGCGCTCGATGAGCGAAAGCACGTCTCCCATGTCGAGGATGCGGCTGGCCATGCGATCTGGGTAGAACGGCTCGAAGGCATCCATGCCCTCGCCAGACGATGTAAAGATAATCGGCTTGCCGGTGACCGAAGAAACCGATAGGGCTGCACCACCGCGGGCGTCGCCGTCGAGTTTGGTGAGCACGACACCGGTGATGCCGACGCCGTCTTCGAACGCCTTGGCCACATTGACTGCGTCTTGACCAATCATCGAGTCAATAACAAACAGAACTTCGTCTGGGTTTACGGCCTTGCGAATGTCGCGCGCCTCGGCCATTAGCTCTTCGTCGATGCCTAGACGACCGGCGGTGTCGACGATGACTACGCTGTACTGCTTTTTGGTTGCGTGCTTGATTGAGTCTTTGGCAACCGAAACCGGGTTGCCCTTGCCATTGCCTGGTTCAGGCGCAAAAACATCGACACCAACGCGCTCACCAACAACCTGAAGCTGGTTTACGGCATTTGGGCGCTGCAGGTCGGCAGCAACCAAAAGCGGGGTTTGACCTTGGTCTCTTAGCCACTTCGACAACTTGCCGGCGAGTGTGGTTTTACCCGAACCCTGCAAACCGGCGAGCATAATCACGGTTGGTGGATTCTTTGAGAAAGAAAGCTTGCGCTGCTCGCCGCCAAGAATCTTGATGAGCTCTTCGTTGACGATCTGAACAACCTGCTGAGCAGGGTTTAGAGCCTTGCTAACTTCGTCGCCAAGAGCTCGGTCGCGTACGGCGGTAATAAAGTCTTTGACAACCTCGAGGGCAACGTCGGCTTCAAGAAGCGCGCGACGAATTTCGCGCAGGGTTGCATCAATGTCGGCAGGGCTTAGCTTGCCCTTGCTTCTAAGATTCTTGAACGTTTCGACTAAACGGTCAGAAAGATTTCCGAACACAAAACTCCTTGATTGCTTGGCTTCAAGACTACTTGGATGTTAGTCAACCAAGCCTTTGGCAAACTCTGCAGCGTCGAAGAAGGCAAAGTCCTTAATGCCTTCGCCAACCCCAACTAGCTTTACTGGGATTCCAAGTTGAGTTTGAATCGAGTAGACAATGCCACCCTTGGCAGTTCCGTCCAACTTGGTTAGAGCCACTCCGGTCACGCCTGCAACTTCGGCAAAAGCCTTTGCTTGAGTCATGCCGTTCTGACCGGTGGTGGCATCGATGACCAGCAGCACCTCGGCGATGGTGGCCTGCTTTTCGACCACTCGACGAATCTTGTCGAGTTCGTTCATGAGGTCAACCTTGTTTTGCAAGCGCCCAGCTGTATCGATGATCAAGACGTCTGCTTGGGTTCGAACGGCCAGTTCGGTGGCCTCAAAAGCCACGGATGCTGGGTCTTGCCCTTCAGTGCTTGGGCGCACCAGCTGAGCACCAGCACGCTGAGCCCAGGTAGCGATTTGCTCTACTGCTGCCGCCCTAAAGGTGTCGGCTGCGGCGATGATTACGCTCGAGTTGATCTCGGCCAGCCAGTTGGCCAACTTGCCGATGGTTGTGGTCTTGCCTACGCCATTTACTCCGACCACCAAAATCACGTAAGGCAGCTTTCCGCTGTCGAGGTTGAGCGCCTTGTCGTCGCGCTCAAGGTTTTCGGTGATGATCTCGGCAAGGATGGCCTTCAACTGAGCCTCGGTGCTGGCGCCAGTTTTCTTGGCGCGCTCTTTTACGGCGGCAACAATCTTCTCGGATGCATCGAGGCCGAAGTCTGCTTGAATCAACACATCTTCGAGCTCGTCTAGATTCTCAACATCAAACTTGATGCGCGTGAACAGGCTCTTGATGCCCTTAACGAAAGATCGCTTTGGCAGTTCGACAGTCTCGAGCTGCGGCGCAGTAGTTGCTTCAGGCTTTGGTTGGGCTGGCGCAGGGGCTTCCACCGGCGCAGGCTTTACCTCGGAAGGAGCGGGCTGGGCCGCAGGCTTTGGCTCAGGCTGCTTGACTGGCTTTGCTGGTGTGACGGCAGGCTTAGGTTGTTCAACAACTGGCGCGACAGCCTCAACTTCAGGTTTGGCTTTCTCAACTACAGGCGCTTGCTCCACTATGCGTGGCG
>JBBAMO010000099.1:0-4241 GCA_040402495.1 Rhodoluna sp. | reverse complement strand
ACCCATCCGCCGTTAGAAGGCAGGTAGGTGCGCTCGAAGCTAACCACCTTGGCACATCAACGGCGTGCACGACATCGCGCAACTTGGTGA
Organism: Rhodoluna sp.; assembly: GCA_040402495.1. Classification (GTDB taxonomy): domain Bacteria; phylum Actinomycetota; class Actinomycetes; order Actinomycetales; family Microbacteriaceae; genus Rhodoluna. Next base: position 4,151 of record JBBAMO010000099.1, on the reverse strand, counting down.
TGGCGTCATAGGCCTCTTGCGAGCGCGACTCACCATCAAGAACCACGTTGATTTTGGTGATGGTTCCGTTGCTGATTGCCTTGCCGGCATTGTCGGTTGCAATCTCGGCAGACGAGACACCCTCAACGTCGGCGGCAGCTTTCACAACTTCGTCGGCCATGTCGCTGTTGGCAATGACGGTGCTTGGGGTTGTGGTGCCGGCTGGGAATGCTTCGGCTAGATAAAGCTGACCGGTAACGGCCTCAGGCTCCTGCAAGAACTGCTCGGTTGACGATAGGCCAACCTTCACGCTGCCACCGCCAAATGCAAGACCACCGAGAATGATGAAACCGATGATGGCTACTGCAACTGGGCGCTTGCTTACGCCGCGACCCAACTTGTTCCAAACGCCGGTTTCGGTGGCAGGGGTCTGGCCAACCTTCGGGCGCACCGGCCAGAAGATCCAGGTGCCGAAGCTAACCAAAAGAACTGGCAGCACAAACAGCGCGCCGACCATGGCGACAAGCACACCGGTTGCACAGGCGATGCCAAGTGCGCGGGTGCCTTCGAGGTTCGCGAGAGCCAAGGTGCTTAGGGCCAAAATAACCGTGATGCCCGAGGCAAAGATTGCCGGGGCGGCACCCTTCCAGGCAGCCAGCATGGCTTCGCGCTTGTTGGCGTAGTGGAAGAGTTCTTCGCGGTAGCGGCTAATCAGCAGCAGCGCGTAGTCGGTTCCGGCACCAAACACCAGCACCGAAAGAATGCCGGTTACCGAGCCGTCGAGGTTGTCGATTCCAAACCACGATGCCACCTTGGTGGCAAGGTCTCCCGAGATTGCATCTGCGATACCAACGTTGAGCAACGGGATTGCCCAAAGCACAGGCGAACGGTAGGTGATCAAAAGCAAGATCATTACAACCAGTGCCGTGGTGCCAAGCAAGGTGAAGTTGGCTCCGGCGAACACGTTTGAAAGGTCAACCACAAAGCCCTCAGGGCCTGTGATTGCAGTGTCTAGGCCGGCGGGAATGTTTTTCTTGCCGAGCGCTCGCATGTCGTCGATGCGCTGCTTGGCAAGTTCGATGGTTGAACACGTCTTGGTTTCGCCATCTATGGTGCAGGTGGCTTCTTTGTCGAATGAATCCATCGGCACGGTGATAACAGCGGTCGAGCCGTCTTCGCTCAGAGTTGCCGGTGGCACAAACTTGTCGCCGTTCGGAAGCTCTAGGTTGCTGTACTCAACAAACTTGGCGGCCTGACCACCTTCGTGTGTGATGATCGGCTCTGCGCCTGGAGGAAACGGCGGGGTGAACGAGGTTTCGGTTCCTAGAACCCACTTCTGCTGTTCGGCAGTCATCTCCACGCCACCTTTGGTGCGGTAGACAATCACTGCAGCAGTGCCATCTTGGCTTGGAAGGTCTTTGAGGGCCTCTTCTACTAGAACGGTCTCGTTGGTATCTGGAAGTCCGACGCCTGGAGCGGTTTCGCTCTTAACGCTGGCGAGAGGGCCCATGATGAGGCCAACAAAGGTAAACGCCACCAAGAAGATGGCCAGACCTGACCGTTTGCCAGCAACGATTTTTGCAAGTGCGTTTTTCATGTTTCCCCTAGATCGAATATGTAGGCGCTAGGCCTCTGGAGTTAACAAACAGTTGGTTTGTGACTCTATTCCCACAAAAACCCAGTGCATTCGAGTGACCTCGCGAAAAAGAAAACCCACCCGTGGAGGGGTGGGTTTTCGTGGCTAGTGAGGGATTCGAACCCCCGAAGGCTGAGCCGGCTGATTTACAGTCAGATCCCTTTGGCCGCTTGGGTAACTAGCCGAAGCGTCTTCGCCCACCTGTAATCAGCTGAGCGAACACGCTAGTAAAGGATACCCGAAGTTGGTCACCCGCGCGAACCAGTCTGAACGAGGGCTTGGTTTTATGCACAGACGATATTTTCGGGGTTGGAATTGCAAGAAACTGCAAGTAGATTTGTAAAACAATCCGCGTTTACAGAAATTTACAGGTTTTCTCATGGTCGGCATCGAAGAAGTAGCAGCGCTTGCAGGGGTTTCAACAGCCACTGTGTCGCGTGCCCTGCGCGGCAAAGACCACGTAAGCAGTAAAGCCCGCGACAAAGTAGAAGCTGCCGCTAAGAAACTTGGCTACGTGGCATCGTCGTCGGCTTCTACGCTGGCCACCGGGCGCACCATGAACATCGGTGTTGTGCTTCCGTGGATTGACCGTTGGTTTTTCTCGGTAATCCTAGAGTCGATCGAGTCGGCCCTCATCGAGCAAGGTTACGACCTGACTCTTTACAACCTCAGCGGCGGACCCGAGCAACGCAAGCGCATTTTTAACGAACTACTTCTTCGCAAGAGAGTAGATGGCGTTCTTGCAGTGGATGTAAACCCAAATGCGCATGAACTAGAAAACCTGAACCGAATGAAGAAACCAATTGTTGGCATCGGTGGTCCTATTCAAGGCGCGCGCTCGATTGGCATCAACGATGCATCCGCAGCGAAGCTTGCCGTAGACCACCTGCTGAGCCTTGGCCACACCCGCATCGGAATGATCGGCGGTCTACCAAACGCCGACCTAGAGTTTGGCCACCCAGACCTTCGTTACAACGGTTATGCCGACGCTATGAAAGCCGCCGGACTTTCGCTGTCTGACCGCTGGGTAGCTCAGGCCGACTTCACCATCGAAGGTGCTTATCACGCAGCGAAGCAGCTGCTGGGCGAGCCACACGACCGACCGACTGCCATCTTCTGCGCATCAGACGAAATGGGGTTTGGCACCATCATGGCGGCGAAGGATCTTGGGCTTGAAGTGCCGAGAGACGTTTCGGTAATTGGCATCGACGATCACAGCATGAGCCCATTCTTCGATCTCAGCACCGTTACCCAACGCACGCGCGAGCAAGGAAAAGAAGCGGTACGAGTGTTGCTCGAAATTCTTGCTGAACCAGACATTGAAAAACACACCAACGTAAACGAGGCACGCGAGTGGCCAGTTCAGTTGGTAGTGCGTGGCAGCACTGCCAAGCACAGCGGTCGCTAGGTAAACTTGGGCCATGGCTGACTCATCATTCGACATCGTTTCCAAAGTAGACAAAATGGAAGCAGACAACGCTCTGCACCAGGCGCAAAAAGAAATCGAACAGCGCTACGACTTCAAGGGAGTTGGCGCATCGGTTGATTGGTCAGGCGAAAAGCTACTAATGAAGGCATCAAGCGAAGAGCGCGTGCGTGCGGTGCTAGATGTGCTGCAGTCCAAGTTGGTTAAGCGCGGCATCTCGCTAAAGAGCCTGGATGCCGGAGAGCCATTCGCCTCTGGCAAGGAGTACCGCATCGAGGCATCGTTGAAAAACGGCATCGAGCAAGACCAAGTCAAGAAGATCAACAAGATTATTCGCGACGAAGGCCCTAAGACCGTTAAGTCGCAGATTCAGGGCGACGAACTGCGCGTTAGCAGCAAGAGCCGCGACGATTTGCAAGAAATCATTGCTTTATTGAAGTCGAGCGACCTCGACATCGACATTCAGTTCACTAACTACCGCTAGGCAAAATCTTTAGCCCAAACGATGTGTGCGGTTATCCGCGGGTTTGGTCTACGTCGATAGAAGTAATTGGTCCGGTTGGCGGATACGCAGCCAGCGACTCTTCTCGAATGCGTTTTGAATTGACGCTTACATAAGTTGCAATCAAACCCGCTGCAAGAAATGTAACGAGCGGAAAAACCATTGCGAAAACAAGCCCAACGCCTTTAGCAAGAAAGCCCATAAGAGCTTTAGAGAACATCACCAGAAGAGCGTTGGCCAGGCTCATTCGCGAAAGCGCCTGAGCTGTAGAGAGCCCGCGAACGGTTCCACCAGCGCTGAAAAACGATGGAACCATCGTTGCAATTCCTAGCCCAGCAAAGATGTAACAGATCATCTGTGCGGTCAGCGCTGCCTTTGGATCGGTTTCGGCAAGGGTGGCCGAGGTGACAACTCCAACGGCCATGGCAATCGAACCGATGAAACCGCCGACGGCGGACATCGTTGAAAACTGGAAGCGCTTGGATAGCGGGGCGCTGGCGAAGCGACCGACGATCATGGCGGCTGTAAACAGCGTGTAAGGGAGTGCGCCAGAGGTGGCATCTACGTGCAAAACGTCGCGACTGTAAACGGCCGTCCAGTCCATCATC
>JBBAMO010000098.1:0-4245 GCA_040402495.1 Rhodoluna sp. | reverse complement strand
GGCCCCATCGTTTAGAGGCCTAGGACACCGCCCTTTCACGGCGGCAGCACGGGTTCGAATCCCGTTGGGGTCACCACAGAGCATGGTTCGAGTAGCAACATCTGGTCCTGTAGCGCAGTTGGTTAGCGCGCCGCCCTGTCACGGCGGAGGTCGCGGGTTCAAGTCCCGTCAGGATCGCTGGGTGTGTAAACATCCATGGCTCTGTAGCTCAGTTGGTAGAGCGAACGACTGAAAATCGTTAGGTCCGCGGATCGATGCCGCGCGGAGCCACGAAAGGTCCCAGTTCTCACGACTGGGGCTTTTTGCTTTAACTGGCAGTAGGTTTTATCTGTACCCTCGCTCGCTTGAGCGAATCGCTTAGGAGCGTAATGACAAAAGAACGTAGTCGCTGGATTGCCCTGGTTTTCATCTCGGCAGCAATCTCGCTGGTAATCATCGACGGAACCATCGTCAACACAATTTTTCCGCGAGTGATCGCGGCTCTCTCACTAACCTCGACCGAAGTTCAGTGGGTTCAAGAAAGTTACGTGCTGGTTTTTGCCGCACTGCTTTTGGTTTGGGGTTCGCTCGCCGACAGAGTTGGGCGCAAGCGACTGCTGATTATTGGTATCACAATCTTCATCCTCGCCTCCGTTTGGGCGGGTTACTCCACCGATGCCTCCAGCATGATTCTTGCTCGCATCGTGCAGGGTTTCGGTGGCTCTATGGTGCTACCAACCACGCTCTCGCTTGTTAACGCAACCTTCCAGGGCAAAGAGCGCGGGATCGCGTTTGCCGTGTGGGGCGCAACCATCGGTGGAATGGTGGCCGTTGGCCCGGTTCTCGGTGGCTGGCTTGCAACCGACTTTGGCACCGATGGCTGGCGCCTGGCGTTCAACATCAACCTGCCGATCGGTCTGATTGTTCTCGCCGGTTTGTGGTGGTGGGCAAAGGAGTCTAAGCAGGAGCACGAAGAAAAGGGCATCGACATCATTGGTGCTTTGCTTTCGGTTGTCATGTTTGCGACCCTGGTTTTCGGTCTCATCGAAGGCCGCATCTACGGCTGGTGGGAAGTCGAAGCTGCTCACCCATTCGTAATCGGTGACTTCAAGTGGGCAACCACTGGCATCTCTGTGATTCCGGTTGCCCTGGCAATTTCGGCAGTGACCTTCACCATCTTCGTTCTTTACGAAAATGCACGCCTGAAGGCTGGCAAGTCGGTTCTGCTCGACATCGCAGTGTTCAAGATTGCTTCGTTCCGCAACGGTTCGATTGCCGCACTGATTATTTCGATGGGTGAGTTCGGCGTGCTGTTCGCTATTCCACTTTGGCTTCAGAACGTTCTTGGCCTCTCGCCAATTTCTTCTGGACTGGTTTTGCTCTGGCTTGCCGGCGGTGCCTTCTTGGCATCAGGCGTTGGCGGCGGACTAAGTGGCAAGGTAAGCCCAACCACGATGGTGCGCGCGGGTGTTGCTCTCGAGTTGATCGCCGTAGCAGGCATCGGTTTGTTTGCCAACGTCGAGGCAGGCTTCTGGTCTATCGTTCCTTGGCTATTCGCCTACGGAATCGGTATCGGTCTTGCAACCGCACAGTTGACCGGCGTGATCATGGTCGACGTGCCTATGAACAAGGCCGGACAGGCCTCGGGCACTCAGAGCACGGCGCGTCAGGTTGGTTCGGCCCTTGGCATCGCTGTTTTGGGAACCATGCTGTTCACCTCAGTTCAGGGCAGCCTGCAGACCCGCCTCGACAACATGGCCAACGATGGCATCACCAAGGATGTTTCTAGCAAGATCATCACCGCCGTGGTCGACTCGGCAGGTGGCGCGATTCCTGAAATCTCGAACGGTCTTCAGAAGTTCCGTGTGCCTGCAGACATCGCCGATAAGGTTCAGGCCGAAGCAGGAGTTGCATTCACCGAAGGAACTCAGGCTGCTGCCTGGGCTGCCGGTGGCTTCTTGTTCCTAGGTTTGCTATCGACCATCAACATTGGCACTCGACGCGAAAAGACAGCGGCGCCAGCCAAGAAGAAGTAAAGGTTCACAGAACCCAAAAACTTGCCCCAATTCGACTCGGTTCGGATTGGGGCAAGTACAATTTCAGGAGTAATCTTGACCCTTGTGAACGAACTCGACCCTAAACGCCTGCTTCTCGGAAAGCGCCTTTCAACTCGTCGTCTCGAGGGAGAACTTCTTCCTAAGACCATCGCGCTTCCGATCTTCTCTTCCGACCCGCTTTCTTCGGTTGCCTATGGTCCGCAAGAGATGCTGATGATCCTCACCCTCGGTGGTGCGGCCATGTTGAGCTTTGCTCCTTGGATCGCAGCAATGGTTGTTTTGCTGCTAACCGTGATTGTGCTCTCGTACCGCAAGGTAGTTGCCGCCTACCCATCAGGCGGAGGCGACTACGAGGTTGCCAAGACCAACATCGGTGAGAAGTCGGCTTTGGTAGTAGCCTCGGCGCTGCTTCTCGACTACGTGATGACCGTTGCGGTTTCGATTGCATCGGGTGTCGACAACTTGATTTCTGCATTCCCAATGCTCAACGATTACCGAGTTGAGATGGCTGTCGGCTTCATCGTCTTCCTCTGTGCCATCAACCTTCGCGGCGTGCGCGAATCGGGTGCCGCTTTTGCTGTGCCAACCTATCTGTTCATCGCATCGGTGTTCACCATGTTTGGTGTCGGTATCTTCAAGATTCTTTCGGGCGAATCAATCGCTGCCGTGTCTGCCGAATACTCGGTTCGTGCAGTAGAAAACGTTCAAGCCGGCGGGCTCATCTTTGTGCTGTTGCTAATGCGTTCGTTCGCTTCTGGTTCGGCCGCTCTAACCGGCATCGAGGCAATCGCAAACGGTGTGCCTGCTTTCCGTGTTCCAAAAATCAAGAACGCTCAGATCACGATGTCTTTGATGGGTGTGACCGCCGTTTCGATGATGGTTGGCATCGTTGCCTTTGGTCTCATCTCTGGCGTTCGTTACATCGAAGACGCCGAGCACCAGCTAAGTGGTGCGCAGCTGGAGTCGTTCTTGGCCACACCTCAGCCTTCGGTGATTGCCCAGTTGGGTCTGGCAATCTTTGGCGACGGCAACATCTTGTTCTTCATTCTTCAGGGCGCAACCGCTGCCGTTTTGCTCTTGGCAGCAAACACCGCGTTCAACGGTTTCCCGCTGCTGGCATCTGTGCTTGCCAAAGATGGCTACGCGCCAAAGGCGCTGCTCACTCGAGGCGACCGTTTGGTTTACTCCAACGGAATGATTTCGCTAACGCTTGCCGCTTTGGGCTTTGAGCTGATCTACCAGGCCAACGTTTCATCACTGATTCAGTTGTATGTTCTTGGTGTATTTACCTCGTTCACCATCGGTCAGATCGGTATGTTGCGCCACTGGAAGCGCGGCAAGGCCGACGGCAGCATCAGTGCCAAAGAAGCACGTTCCGGTCGTTTGATCAACGGTTTCGGTGCCACGATGACTGCATCCGTGTTGGTTATCGTTACCCTCACCAAGTTCACCCACGGAGCATGGTTGGTGTTCATCATCATGCCGATTCTTTACTGGGTGATGTACAACACCGGTCGTTACTACAAGACCATCAACCACGAAATCGCTCTCGATGAAGCCACCAAGTTTGGCTCGGATGGCGACTACGCCGTTGTGCTGATGGACAAGCTGAGCAAGCCACAGTTGAAGGCACTCGACTACGCAATCTCGGTAAAGCACGACAAGCTCGACGTGATTCACATTGCCTCCGACCCAGAGCGCGCCGAAGCGTTCAAGCAGGAGTGGAAAGACTACGGAATGAAGGTTCCACTAAAGATCATCGAGTCGCCATACCGCGAATTCTCGGCACCTCTAATTGAGTACCTAGAGAACCACCGCGAGCGCTACGGTCGCGAACGCATCGCTGTTTACATGCCTAAGTTGGTCGTTGGTCACTGGTGGGAGCACATCTTCCACAACCACCGCGCCAACCGAATCTCGCGCCGCCTGATGTATGTGCACGGCACCATGCTGGTGACCGTTCCTTGGCGTTTGCAGTCGGCTGCAAAGTTCAACCCATTCTCACGCGCGCCACTACCTGGCGACTCACGCCGTGGAGTGCCGGTTCGCCCTCAGTTGCGCAAGCACGAAAAGGGCCGCAACGCGGTGTTCGTGGTTCACAAAAAGGAAGACGAAGAAGAGTAGACCTTGCAAGCGCGACTTGTTTGGTTGGTCTTTGCCGGAGGAGCCATCGGCTCTCTCGTTAGAGGTTTCATAACCGCTTTTGGTC
>JBBAMO010000097.1:0-4254 GCA_040402495.1 Rhodoluna sp. | reverse complement strand
GGCAACCGTCGAAACCGGCCTACAGATTCAGGTTCCACTGTTTCTAGAGAACGGCACCAAAGTTCGCATCGACACTCGCACCGGCGACTATCTCGGCCGCGTGAACGACTAAGTTGAGCGCCAGAACAAAATCTCGCAAGCGCGCTGTCGATGCAGTCTTTGCAGCAGACATCCGTGGTAAATCGCCAATCGAGCTACTCGACGACACGCTAGATCAAAATTCGGACCGCCAAAATCAGGAAGTTATCTTCGCATATGCGAGAGACATCGTTGAAGGCGTTATTAAGCACAAAGACGAAATCGACGCCTACCTCGAGGCTTACAGTCAGGGTTGGACTCTTGATCGCATGCCAACACTAGACCGCGCAATCATGCGCGTGGCAACTTGGGAAATCGTTTATAACGACGACGTTCCTGACAGCGTTGCCGTGAACGAGGCAGTTGAGATCGCCAAGGAGTATTCCACCGACGATTCTCCTGCGTTCATCAACGGCCTTCTGAACAAAATTGCCAGTACCAAGACCGCGCTTTAGCAAGTTTTAGCGCGCGACTGTTAGAGTAGTAAAAACATCCTTTAAAGATCGTCCTGTGAGGCGAAGAAGGAGGTGGGCGTGTCTTCACGTACCGTTCTCAGCGAAAGCGACATAGATCGCGCGGTTACCCGCATCGCTCATGAAATTATCGAATCCAATCAAGGCACTCACGACCTCGTTATTCTCGGCATACCTACCAGGGGCGTCTACCTTGCGAGCCGGATCGTAGCAAGCATCTCAAAGTCTGAAGGGCCGCAACACAATGTGGCACTAGGACAAATCGACATAACGATGTACCGAGACGACCTGCAGAACAATCCAACTCGCGCAGTAGGTAAAACGAACATTCCCGAAGGTGGTCTAGACGACAAAGTTGTGGTCTTAGTAGACGACGTTCTGTTTAGCGGTCGCACCATCCGTGCAGCTCTCGACGCGATCAACGACTTCGGAAGGCCAAAAGCCGTTCGTCTAGCAGTGCTCATAGACAGAGGGCATCGCGAGTTACCTATCCGTGCTGATTTTGTTGGCAAGAACCTGCCAACTAGTCGCGATGAGCGAATCCGTGTGCATCTTTCAGAATCCGACGTTCAAAATGAAGTGGTGATCGAGGCGTGAAGCATTTGATTAGCGTGGCCGATTTGAGCCGTGAAGAGGCTATAGCTCTTCTAGACACAGCAGCCGAGATGGCCGAGGTAAATGAGCGCGAAATCAAGAAGCTTCCTTCGCTTAGAGGCAAGACTGTCGTAAACCTTTTCTTCGAGGACTCAACACGCACCAGAAACTCATTTGAGGTGGCAGCCAAACGACTCTCGGCAGATGTTCTCAACTTCACGGCTAAGGGATCGAGCGTTTCAAAGGGGGAGAGCCTCAAAGACACCGCCCAGACCTTAGAGGCCATGGGAGCCGATGTAGTAGTCATTAGACACCCAGCATCCGGTGCTGCTCAGGCTTTGGCAACTCGAGGATGGATAAAGTCCGCCGTAATCAATGCCGGCGACGGCACACACGAACACCCAACCCAAGCGCTGCTCGACGCTTACACGCTAAGGGATAACCTGCATGACAATCCGCAGGGCAAGGGGCTTGACGGCATCTCGGTGGCTATTGTCGGCGACATTGCGCACTCGCGAGTTGCTCGATCGAACATTATTCTGCTCAAGAAACTCGGCGCAAAGGTAACCCTAGTTGGCCCTGCTACGCTCATTCCTGGTGGCCTGTCCGCACAGGTTGACGCTACTTTCTTCTCTCTGGATGATGCCATAGACAACGGAGATTTCGACGCCGTAATGATGTTGAGGGTGCAGCTGGAACGCATGAACGCTTCTTTCTTTCCCTCGGAACGTGAATACGCAAAGATTTGGGGTTTCAACTCGGAGCGTCACACACGTTTGAAACCAGGTGCACTGATCATGCATCCTGGGCCAATGAATCGTGGATTAGAAATCGATGCAGCATCTGCTGACCATGAAAACTCGGTTATTCTCCAGCAGGTTTCTAACGGTGTAAGCGTAAGAATGGCCGTCCTCTTTCACCTACTAGCACAGGGAGAAACTAATGCCTAGTTACACGCTTCAAGGAGCCACGCTTCAAGACGGCTCGGTCGCCAACATCGTTGTTACCGATGGGTTAATACAGCAAGTGGGCAACGATGCCGTCGGCGAAATCGTTGACGTGGCTGGTCTTGTCGCGCTTCCTGGTTTCGTTGATCTACACACACATCTAAGAGAACCGGGATTCGAGCAATCGGAGACGATTCTTACAGGCTCTCGCGCCGCTGCTCTTGGAGGGTTCACAGCTGTCCACGCCATGGCAAACACGGTCCCTGTTCAAGATTCCGCAGGCGTCGTCGAGCAAGTCCTCGCACTAGGCGCAGAGGCTGGCCTCGTTCAGGTGCAGCCAGTTGGCGCCGTTACTCTAGGTCTCGAAGGTAAGCAGTTAGCCGAGTTGGGTGCCATGGCGCAATCCAAAGCCAAAGTTCGTATGTTTAGCGACGATGGCAAATGTGTTTCAGACGCTCTTTTGATGAGACGCGCCTTGACCTATGTGAAGAACTTTGACGGGGTTATCGCGCAGCACGCGCAGGAACCGAGGCTAACCGAGAACTCTCAGATGAACGAGGGTGCTCTGTCTGCAGAACTTGGCCTTGGCGGCTGGCCTGCTGTGGCAGAAGAGTCGATAATAGCTCGGGATGTTCTTTTGGCCGAGGCAACCGGAAGCCGTCTGCACATCTGCCACCTTTCAACCTCAGGATCTGTCGACGTTATTCGTTGGGCAAAAGCTAAAGGAATCAAGGTCACTGCCGAAGTGACTCCTCACCATCTGCTGCTTACCGAGGAGCTTGCGCGCTCCTATGACCCGGTATACAAAGTGAATCCACCTCTTCGCACATCCAAAGACGTCGAAGCTCTTCGCGAGGCATTGATTGACGGCACCATTGACATAATTGCCACCGACCATGCGCCTCACCCAACTGAGGCTAAAGATTGCGAGTGGTCTGCTGCAGCGTTTGGAATGCTTGGGTTGGAGACGGCCGCGTCAATTGCTCAGGAAGTATTGATTGTGAGCGGAAAGAGCGACTGGAACCGTCTTGTAGAGGTGATGTCTAGTGCACCTGCAGCCATCTCCGGCATCGATGGACAGGGTCAGCGCATCGAAGCGGGAGCGGTTGCAAACATTGTGTTGATCGACCCGAAGGCAACGCGAAGCATCGTTGATGGCGGTGCTAGTAAGAGCAACAACCAACCGTTCAGGGGGCTAACTTTGCCCGGACGCGTAGTTCACACAATTTACAGAGGCGAGTTCTCTGTGCGCAACTCAGTAGTTACGAAGTAAGGAAGAAATGACTATCGCCAAACTAGTGCTTGAAGACGGCAAGGTTTTCAACGGCAGGCCTTTAGGTAAAACTGGCACCAGCCTCGGTGAGATTGTTTTTGCAACCGGGATGACTGGCTACCAGGAAACACTGACCGACCCGTCATACGCCGGTCAGATCGTGGTTCAGACAGCTCCTCACATCGGCAATACCGGTATGAATGCTCGCGACGAAGAGTCAGGCCAAATCTGGGTTAACGGTTACGTTGTGCGCGACTCGAGCCGTATAGTTTCAAACTTTCGGTCCGAGAACTCACTCGAGCACGAACTCGAGAAGTTCGACGTCGTTGGTATAAGCAACATCGATACTCGAGCTCTCACTCGCCACCTTCGCTCGGTCGGTGTTATGCGTGCCGGCATCTTTAGCGGAATTGACGCCGAGAAATCGAACGATGATTTGCTTAGCGCAGTGCAAGGCGCGAAGCCGATGGCAGGTAGTTCTTTCAGTAACTTAGTATCAACTTCCAGCGTGAAGCATTACGCGCATCAGGGAGATCGCATCGGTCGTGTATCGATTCTAGATTTAGGTTGCAAAACCTCGACCATCGAAAACATGACAGTCCGTGGGCTCGACGTGAGCCTTTACCCATCAAGCGCTTCTGCCGCTGATTTGCTATCAGAGAAGCCGGACGCGGTGTTCTATTCGAACGGTCCTGGCGATCCTGCAACTGCAGAGGCCCAGGTGGAAGCCCTTAGAGAGATTCTGAACTCCAAGACACCTTTCTTCGGCATCTGCTTCGGCAACCAGCTGCTTGGTCGAGCGCTGGGTTTTGAAACATACAAATTGGCCTTCGGGCTCAGAGCTGCAACGCGCGTAACTTTCGATCGCCTCGACTCCGACGGCTGCATG
>JBBAMO010000096.1:0-4317 GCA_040402495.1 Rhodoluna sp. | reverse complement strand
CACTTGAGCACCTTGGCTTTCGATGGCGCTTTTGAATTCGGGAAGCGTTATAGGTTCGATGGCGATTTGGGTCATCGTTTGCTCCGCATTGCATGCAGCTCGCTGGTGAGAGCGATCAACTTGCGGTCCACCTCAGCAATGGTCGACTCATCGCCAATGACTTCGGCCTGTCGGCGCTGACCCCTTAGAGCGTTTTTCTCGTAGTCAATGGTGCGCTCAAGCGCTTTGTTGATTGTGCCAACTCCCACTCGGAGTCGTGCTGGAGCATCTGCAGCCTGGATAGGCAACATCGCCAATTCTCGAAGTGTCGGCTGATTGGCGTCTTCCGTTTTGGCTAAAACTCGCTCGAACAAGGCGTTATCGCCATCAGTGCTTCGCTCGCTGTAAATGGTGCGAGCCAAAGCTAGGTGAATGGGCGACGAAAAGTTTGCCTTGGCAATTCGAGCGAATTGCTCCAGTGTGCAGGCTTCAGGAATCTGAATCATTACAGCAAGAAGTGTGCGTTCGAACTGAACTACCGGGTCGTTCAGGTTCAGCGGCGGCGGAGCATCCGTGGTTGCTTCTGGCTCAGACGTGCTGCCGGTGCGCATCGGAGCGACACCGGTGCGACGCGCCGACTTGCCAGCCTCTGCAGTAAGTTGCGCAACGTTGGTGCGGTCTAGCGATGTTGCATCGCTAACAAATTTCTCGTAGACACCACGCATGACCGTGTCGTCGATCTGTGCCAATAGCACCGATGCCGCGCGGGCAGCGCCAACCTGACCTTCACGAGACTGGAGGTCGAACTTGGCCATGCTGCGCCCGATTGCAAACTCAAGCAGAGGTTTCTTGGCTTCGATCATGTCGACCACCGCCTGATCGCCGCGCTTGGTGCGAAGGTCGCTCGGATCGAGGCCATCAGGACCGATGGCCATAAATGTTTGCGCATTGAATTTCGATGCATCGTTGAATGCGCGCATTGCTGCCTTTTGGCCGGCCTCGTCAGGGTCGAAGTTGAAAATAACCTTCGCAGGATTCGCCGGGTCATTCGAAAGTATGCGATTCAAAATTCGAATGTGTTCGTCGCCGAATGCAGTTCCGCAGGTGGCCACTGCAGTGGTAACGCCAGCGAGGTGACATGCCATCACATCGGTGTAGCCCTCAACCACGACTACCTGCTGTTGCTTTGCAATCTCGCGCTTGGCTAGATCGATGCCATAGAGCACTTGGCTCTTGTGGTACACGGGAGTATCTGAAGTGTTCAAATACTTTGGACCATTGTCGTCTTCAAAGATTTTGCGTGCCCCGAAACCGATAACACTGTTCGACTGGTCGCGGATTGGCCAAATTAATCGACCACGGAATTTGTCGTAAAGACCGCGGTCGCCCTTTGTGGCTAGCGACGCGGCAACTAGCTCTTCGTCGTTGAAGCCAAGCGACTTCAGGTGTTCGGTGAGCGCACTCCAACCCTTTGGTGCCCAACCAATTCCGAACTGCTTGCAAGCCTCAAGGTCGAACCCGCGTGCCTCAAGAAGTTCGCGGCCGGGGGCAGCGTCGGTGCTTTCGTATTTCGAAGCGTAGAAGTCGGCAGCAGCCTTATTGGCCTCCAAGATGCGCGCGCGCATGTTGGTTTCTTGGAGGTCTGGCCCACCATCTTCGTAAGTGAGAATCATGCCGAGCCTGGCGGCAAGTTTTTCAACCACTTCTCTAAAACTGAGCGAATCTAGTTTGGCGACGAATTCAAAGACGTTGCCGCCCTCTTTGCAACCGAAACAGTGATAGAAACCCTTGCTTGGCGAAACGGTAAACGATGGTGACTTTTCGTCGTGAAAAGGGCAAAGACCCTTTAGCTCGCCTGCGCCTGCGTTTTTGAGCTGCACGTATTCGCCAATGACATCGGCGATGTTGGTGCGTTGACGCACCTCTTCGATGTCTTTTTGAACGATTCTGCCGGCCATGTCTAAATCCTAAAGTCCGCGCGTGACTATTTTGTCGTGCAGAGAGAGTGCGGCCTGGTCGGTAAGCAGTGCAACCTGATCGACGACAACGCGACGCTGCCGTTGCTCCGTTGACGCTTGGCTCCAAGCGACTGTGGACTGAGGGTCCAGCCATTGTCCGTTCTTGGCGAGAAGTGCATCCGAAAGTTCAATCAGCAAAGCGCGTTGCCATTCATAGAAAGGGCGCCTGGATTCGTGCGACATCAAGAACGAGGAGACTAAGCCCTTAAGAACAGCAATCTCTGCCCAAACAGTGGTGCCCACCTGCAAATTCGAGCCGTAGCGTGCCATCTTGGATGTTGGCGATGCCTCCAAAGTCAGGTCTGTGGCTCGTCCAACAAACGAACCAATAAGTGCACTGGTTAGGTTCTTGAGAGCGCCAAGCGCCTGCTGAGAGCCATCAAACGCCGTTGGCCAGTAAACATTCGACTGGAGTCGGTGCAACGCTTCATCGAGTGCCTCGCGAGAGAGAGCGGAACCGGCCCAGTTTTTGATTTCACCAAGCAAGAATTCACGCTGCGAGGGGTCGGCTATGGCTCCTAGGTCTATAAAGCCCGAAACGATTGCATCTTCGAAGTCGTGCACCGAATAGGCGACATCGTCGCTGAAATCCATCACCTGAGCTTCGATGCACTTGCGCTTGCCAGGGCTCGAACTTCTAAGCCATTCAAAAACTTCTAGGTCGTCTTCGTAAACACCGAATTTTTCAGACCTACCGCCACCATCTTCGGCAACGGCTTCGGCTCGACTCCACGGATACTTGCAAGCAGCATCGAGCGAAGCCCGAGTTAAGTTGAGCCCGAAAGACCTGCCATCAGCGCCAAAAATCTTCGGTTCGAGTCGCGTTAGAAGTCTGAGCGTTTGAGCGTTACCTTCGAAGCCGCCAAAGTCGGTAGCCCACTCGTTCAGCGCCTTCTCGCCATTGTGCCCAAAAGGTGGGTGGCCAAGATCGTGAGCGAGGCAAGCCATGTCGACGACATCCGGGCTAATACCTAGGTCGAGAGCCATTTCGCGGCCTACCTGAGCCACTTCTAGCGAGTGTGTGAGTCGAGTGCGAGCAAAGTCGCCACTGGCAGGCTCGAGAACCTGAGTCTTGGCACCTAAACGCCTTAACGCAGATGAGTGCAGAACTCTGGCACGGTCACGAGCAAATTCGCTACGACGCTCGGTGCCGGTGCGAACCTCTGAAACTAATCGCTGCTCGTCTTCAAGAGAGTAACCGTCAACCTTTTGGCTCAACCTCCACTCACCCCGATTTCGGCATCTTGAAGCATGCTTCGTTGATCGCCAACAAGCTCTCGGGAATCTAGCCATCGCTCAGGAAGTGAGCATTGCTTGGCTCCACCCAAGCGGCCGCGTGGGCCTTCGGCTTCGTCGCCAGGGTACGGTGCGTTGCGGTCGAGACGGGCAAGAATCTGGTCCATGTGGTCGAGGCTCTCAACTTGCGCTAGAGCCGCTCTGAATTCGCCACCGACTGGGTAACCCTTGAAGTACCAGGCAACGTGCTTTCTAATGTCGCGGCATGCGTGTTCTTCGCTTTCGAAGAACTCAACCAACAACTCCGCGTGACGCTTGAATGCATCAGCAACTTCGCCGAGATTCGGCTGAATTGGATTGATGGCGGCATCTGAGTTTGGGTTCAACAAGTATTCGTCGAATGCCGCCTGGAGGTCGCCGAATAGCCATGGGCGGCCCAAGCATCCTCGCCCAACCACTACGCCGTCTACGCCGGTCTGGCGCATCATTCGAATGGCATCGCTTGCCGACCAAATGTCGCCATTTCCAAGAACCTGAACGTCTGGCAGTGCCTCACGCAGCTCGGCGATGGCATTCCAGTCGGCGGTGCCAGAGTAGTAGTCGCTTGCGGTGCGTCCGTGAAGTGCCACTGCGGCAACGCCAGCATCGCGGGCAGCCTTGCCTGCATCGAGGAAGGTTAGGTGCTCGGAGTCGATGCCCTTGCGCATCTTTACGGTCACCGGAATTTCACCGGCGGCTCGAACAGCCGCCTGCACGATAGACGAAAATAGGTCTTTCTTCCAAGGAAGCGCTGCTCCCCCACCCTTGCGAGTGACCTTAGGTACAGGGCAGCCAAAGTTTAGGTCGATGTGATCGGCTCGATCCTCGGCAACCAGCAGTGTCACAGCATCCGAGATGGTCTTGGGGTCTACGCCGTAAAGCTGAACCGAACGAATTTCTTCACTGGGATGGTGCCCCACCAGGCGAAGCGATTCTTCGTTGCGCTCGACAAGAGCGCGAGAGGTGACCATCTCCGAAACAAACAAGCCGCCACCAAACTCACGGCACAACCGCCTAAAAGCGGTGTTAGTGATTCCCGCCATTG
>JBBAMO010000095.1:0-4480 GCA_040402495.1 Rhodoluna sp. | reverse complement strand
TGAACGTTGGCGTGCTCGCAGTGGCTTCGCCGTCAGCGCGCTCGGGGCAACTATCGATCGGCAGTGGCGATTGCAGGCTCGGCCGATAAAGTCGTCGATGTCCCAGACATCCGTGTCGAGAGGCGCAATGTTGAAGTCGCCCATCAGTGCAATCGGCTCGCCGCTTTCAACCCACTCCGATGCCGCCGCGGCCAGTCGATCGAGCCACTCAAGTTTGTAGGTGTAGTGCGGGTCTTCGAGCGAGCGGCCGTTTGGCACGTAGAGGCTCCACAGCTGAACGCCATCGAAGGTGGCACCCAGCGCTCGGGCCTCGGCAACATCTTTGAAGGTTGGCATGTCAGGAAAGCCAACCTCAACGTCGGCTGCGGGCATCTTGGATGCAAACGCAACGCCGTTCCACTGGTTTAGGCCGTGCAGCTCAACGTGATAGCCGGCGTCGATAAACGGCTGCATCGGAAACTGCTCGGGCTTGCATTTGATTTCTTGCATGGCCAGCACGTCGATGTCGGCGCGCTTTAGATAGTCGACCACACGGTCAACGCGCGTGCGAATGGAGTTTACGTTCCAAGTGGCAATGCGCATTAGCCAACCGATTGGCGGCGCTTGCCGCGAGTGTGGTGCGGTGCGCAATCCATGTTGGTGCCGTCTTCGGCGCAGTGGTCGCAAAGCAAAACCAAATCTTTGCAGCCAAGGTTGCGGCAGTTTCTAAACGACGATGTTGCGCCGCCGCACTTTTCGCACTCGCCGATGGTCTTGGCATCCTTGGTGAAGTTAATGTTCATGCGGTCGTCGAAAACGTAGAGCGAGCCTTCCCAAAGCGACTTGTCGCCCTGGCTCTCGCCGTAGCGCACGATGCCGCCGTCGATTTGGTAAACCTCTTTGAACCCGCGGTCGATCATGATGGCGCTCAAGATCTCGCAGCGCACGCCACCGGTGCAGTAGGTAACGATTGGCTTGTCTTTGATGTCGTCGTACTTGCCGCTCTCGATGTCGGCGATAAAGTCGTGCGATGTTTGCACATCGGGGATGATGGCGTTTTTGAACTTGCCGATCTTGGCCTCGAAGGCGTTGCGACCATCGAAGAACACAACATCGTCGCCGCGCTCGGCTACTAGGGCATCAACCTGGGCTGGCTTGAGGTGCTTGCCTCCGCCAACGATGCCCTTGGCATCAACCTTCACTTGGTCTGGTGCATCGAACGCAACCAGCTCTGGGCGAACGCGCACGCGCAGGCGAGGAAAGTCTTGGCCGGTGCCATCGGACCACTTGAAATCGATCTTCTTGAAGCCGGCGAATTCCTTGGTGGCACGCACGTACTTGCGAAGTGCACTGATGTCGCCGCCGAGGGTGCCGTTGATGCCGTGCTTCGAAATGATGATGCGGCCCTTGAGCCCAAGTGATTCACAAAGGGTGCGCTGCCAGAGACGAACAACCTCTGGCTCGGCAATCGGCGTGAAGCCGTAGTAAAGAATGATTTTTTGTAGTTCCACGCCGCAATTCTAACCGCGCCTGCAACACGCCTCGAAAAAAGATTCTTAATAATGTTGCAATATTGCTACATAACAATTATGCTATGTCTATGGGACGTAAACCAAAAGATCAAGAAGAGCGGGTAATCAACCGCATCGAGGAGCTTCGCCTAGCTGCCGGCATCAGTCGCCAGGACCTAGCCGATGCGGTGGGAGTGCACTACCAAACTGTGGGCTACATCGAGCGCGGCGAGTACTCGCCAAGCCTCGTGCTGGCTCTTCAAATCGCCAAGGTGCTCGGCACACCGGTAGAAACAATTTTCAAACTCGAAGAGGAGAAAAACTAGTGACTAAGAAAATACGAATCGGCTCGCTTGTAATCTCGGTGCAGCCAAAATCTCAGCGCGCTGATAACGACAGCCTCGAAACAAAGGTTGAGCAACTCGAGATTGTCGTCGAATCGAAGATCAAGAACTGGATTCGCAATGACCGCTTTTTCGATGGTTTGCGCAACACTCCTGCCCGCGTTTTACTTTGGGTATTAGGAAACCTCGCGCTCTTCGGCGGGCTAGCGATCTGTCTCACTCGCGAAACTGGCATCGTGGCGTACGCCATCTTGGTTGCCCTCACTGTTTTTGCACAGAAACTGTCGGTTCGATTTGTATTCGACACCGATGCTGTTGACCTCGTCGACGAATACCAGCGATCCCGCCGCGACCGTTCATACCGACGTGCCTACAGAAATGTAACCGCTGCGTTCGTCGGACTTGTTGCCGTCATTCTGTTTTACGGCTACGTCGCCTTCTACTTTGAGAATGGCTACGTGACCCTATGGCCAACAGCGTTCATTGATCTGAACATTGACACCTATCGGGTTCTTTCGGTGCTCATTTTCTTGGCTGGCTTCTTCACTCTGCAGCCATACTGGGCGTGGGGTTTTAAGGGAGAGCCGATGCGCTCGAAAGACGTACCTAACGACTAGCTAAAACAGGCGCGGGCGGGTAGATGCGCGCCTGCCCGCTTCTGCTTAGGATTGACGCATGACTCTAAAGCCTGGACTAGACACCGAAAACTTCGACCTAAACACTCGTCCACAAGACGACCTGTTTAGATACACCAATGGCCACTGGCTCGACACCTACGAGATTCCTGCCGACCAAGCGGTTCACGGTTCGTTCTACCTGCTGCGCGATGCATCCGAGGAGGCCGTAAAGCAGATTCTCGAAGAGGCGCAGGCCAACCCAAAGCCAGGCGTTAGCCAGCAAATCGGCGACATGTACGGTTCGTTCCTCGACGAGGCACGCGCCAACGAACTCGGTGCAGCCCCAATCGCCGCCGACCTCGAGCGCATCAAGGACGCAAGCTTCGGCGAACTAAGCCACCTTATGGGCAAGTTCTCGCGCGAGGGCATCAGTGGTTTGTTTGGCATGTATGTCAACAACGACCCGGGCAACCCAGAGCGCTACCTGGTCAACATGTTTCAGTCGGGCCTAGGTCTGCCAGACGAGTCTTACTACCACGACGAAAAGTACGCCGATTTCCGCGACGCCTACGTGCCTTACATCTCACAGATGCTGCAGCACGCAGGTTGGTCAGCCGCACAAGCCGACACCGATGCCGCGAGCATCATGCGCTTCGAAACCGAGCTCTCAACCCACCACTGGGATGTTGTGGCAACCCGCGACGCCGAGAAGACCTACAACCTCTTCTCGTTTGAAGAGTTGAAGAAGCTAACACCAACTATCGACTGGGCGGCTTGGCTTGAGGGCAGCGCTGTCTCGGCAGACATCCTGTTTGATTCTGTTGTGATGACCCCATCGTTCTTCGAAGGTTTGGCAGCGCTTTACACCGAGGCCCGCGTCGAAGAGGTAAAGCTTTGGATGCAGTGGCAGGTAATCAACTCGATGGCTCCTTACCTAAGCGACGACTTCATCAACACTCGTTTTGCTTTCTATGGCACCAAGTTGACCGGCCAGCCAGAACTTCGTGCCCGCTGGAAGCGCGGCGTGCAGTTGGTTGAAGGTTCGCTAGGCGAGGCAGTTGGCGAGATCTATGTTGAGAAGCACTTTCCGCCAGCAGCCAAGGCTCGCATGGACGAACTGGTCAAGTGGCTCATTGAGGCTTACCGCGTGAGCATCGAAGAGTTGTCTTGGATGACCGACGAAACCAAGGCCAAGGCTTTGGTGAAGTTGCAGAAGTTCAACCCAAAGATTGGTTACCCAAACAAGTGGAAGGACTACTCGGCACTAACCATCGATCGCAACGATCTGGTTGGCAACGTGCGTCGTTCAAACGCTTGGGGCTCCGACAAGGAGGCAGCCAAGATTGGTGCTCCGCTAGACCGCGACGAGTGGTTCATGACCCCTCAGACCGTCAATGCTTACTACAACCCAGGTTTCAACGAGATCGTGTTTCCGGCGTCTATCTTGCAGCCTCCGTTCTTTAGCCTCGAGGCCGACGACGCAATCAACTTTGGTGGCATCGGTGGCGTTATCGGGCACGAGATTGGTCACGGATTCGACGACCAGGGCTCTAAGTACGACGGCGACGGCGCACTGATTTCTTGGTGGACCGATGCCGACCGCGAGGCATTCGAAAACCTCACCAAGTCGCTCATCGCGCAGTACGAAGCGCTAACCCCTGCGGGCCTAAGCGACGAATACCACGTGAACGGTGCGCTCACCATCGGTGAAAACATCGGCGACCTCGGCGGCATCATGATCGCCTGGAAGGCTTACCTTCTAAGCCTTGAGGGCAAGGAGCCCGAGGTTATCGACGGCCGCACCGGCGCCGAGCGATTCTTGCTTTCGTGGGGTCAGATCTGGCGCGGAAAGAGCCGCGAAGCCATCGCAATTCAGCGCTTGGCCACCGACCCGCACTCACCTGCCGAGTTCCGTTGCAACCAGATTGCTAAGAACTTCGATGTGTTCCACGACACCTACGGCACCAAGCCGGGCGACGGCATGTGGCTTGAGCCTGCCGACCGCGTGAGCATCTGGTAGCAGTTTGAA